>JBEBGU010000679.1:0-3140 GCA_040081325.1 Prosthecobacter sp. | reverse complement strand
GGTAGCCGCGTCGGTTTGGCTCTGTGATGCTAGCGGGCACGCGGTCACCGTATTTGGCCAAAACTTCGAGCGGCGTATGGACGGCGTTGTAGGCGAGGTAGATGAACCACGGCTTTGCTTGGTTGCGACTCATGAAGCCCAATGCCTCATCGGTAAAGAGATCGGTCGTGTAGCCGTCGAGGTGCTGCACTTCGCGTCCGCGATAGATCATGTCATGCGAGTGCGCGGAACCGAACTCCGGTTCGGCGTCCTTGTGCAGCAAGAAATTATGCCCGCCGACGAGAAAGCCGAAGAACTCGTCGAACCCCCGCGACTGCGGATGATGCGCGGCATCAAAGCCCTGATGCCACTTGCCGACGAGTGACGTGGCGTAACCAGCATCATGCAGCACATTGGCGATCGTGCGCTGATCGAGCGGCAACCCCAGCTTTGCGTCGTCGCCGACATGTGGATTGAACTCATGCCCGAACCGCGTTTGTGCCTTGCCGGTGAGAAAACCTGCCCGCGATGGGCTGCAATACGGCGCGGTGACATACCCATTCGTGCAGCGTACCCCCGAGGCCGCCAGCGCGTCGATATTCGGTGTCGGCACCTCTTTTCCGCCATGCACGCCGATGTCCGCGTAGCCCAGATCGTCAGCGATGATGACGAGGACGTTGGGAGAAGCGGCGAAGAGCGTCGGGCAAAGGGCGAAGAGGAAAGCGAAGCGTTTCATGGGTGGCTGGTAACGATGCACATTCTCGATTCTCCCGGCAAAACATGTGTCGCATTCCGCATTGAGCTTTGGAGGTGAGTGGATAGCGTCAGGACGTGAACTTGACTCAAGCCAGCCCTCCCACGCCCCTTGGTCTGCCCAAGGCTTTGTTTTGGGATACTGATCTAGCGACGCTGGACCTAGCGCGACATGAGAAGCAGATCATCGCCCGTGTCGTCGAACGCGGTGGACTGGAAGGCTGGCACAAACTCCGCCATCACTATGGCGATGACAAGCTGCGGCAGGTGGTCACGAAGCTGCGCACTCTGGAACCGCGCACGGTGAATTTTCTCTGTCTGATGCTGAACCTAAAAAAAGAAAACTTTCGATGCTGCACTTCGAGACCCTTCCCGATGGCTCCCTGGGTCTCCTGAGTAACCTATCGGTATCCTCTACTCGCTCAGCCTGAGACGCAGGATGGCATCCGCATGTTTAGCCTGCCGGACATCGTTGGCATGAAACTGAGCGCGATCACCAATCGTCGTGCCAGCAAGGACATTTACGACCTCCATGCGCTCATCCAGCATCTCGGAGTAGATGCACTGATCGACATCTACCGCCAGAAATACCCCTCACACGACGCAATGATCGTGCTACGCAGCATGATCTACTTTGAGGATGCGGAGGATGATAATGATCCCGAACTGCTGATGGCACAGGACTGGGATGATGTGAAGGAGACGATTTGTTCGGCGGTGAAGACTTGCAAATCGCTCTCATCGTAGATTCGACTGGTAATCGAATTTGTTGCGCCACAAGGCTTCGATTGCCAATCGAAGCTACTTCCCAAACATCGCGTGATCCTTGTTTCCAGCGCTTAGCACATACGCTAAGAGGTCGAGGATCTCGTCTTTCTTCAGCATGGCTAGCAGCATCGGTGGCATGGGAGACACGGTGCTGAGTTCGATGCTCTTCAATTCCTTGCGATCAACGTTCACGCGCTGATTCGGGTCGGTGAGATCAGTGTTTAACGTGACGCCATCACCGCTCAAATTGACGACGACGCCGGTCATGATGCTGCCGTCGTTTTTGGTGACGATGATGGGTGCAAACTGCTCGTTGATGACCTTGCTGGGGTTGATGATCTGATCGAGCAAGTCGTGTGGGCTGTAACGACCACCAGCGCCGGTGAGGTCGGGGCCAGTCATGCCGCCAGCGTTGCCGAAGCGGTGGCAGGTGTAGCAGGCGGAGGCGCTGAACATCTTGCGACCATTATCGAAATTGCGGCCCTTCATTCCGGTCTTGGCAGCGGCGCTGAGTTCATCCAGCGTCCACATTGTCGGTGTGCGGCCAATGAACATGGCACCGACGTTTTCGATGGCGCTTTTTACCTCAGGCTTCTTGGCGATGAGTTCGGCAAACTGTGCATTTTCTTCCGGCGTAAATGTGGCAAGCGAGTCTTTGCGGATGAACTCGATGAAGATGGCAAAGCTACTGCCGCCTTTGTAGTTCGCGGCTTTCAGGAAAAACTCGAGCTGCTGTTTGCGCAGATCAGGCGTCCAGCCAGCCTTGAGGAAGCGCAGGCTGCGGGCGTATTCGACCTGTGGCTCCTGGCTTTCCGCTGCTGCGATGAGCGCCATGCCTTTGGTGGCAGTGTTCGGCGCTTGCAGGTAGGCGAGCGTCTCGATGAGCATCCAGTTCAGCTCAAAGTTATCCGCTGGGAATGATGGGTCGAGCTTAGCGATGATCGTGGCGACGGTGGCGTCGTCGGGATTGCCGAAGCGATGCAAAACGATCTCCGTGAGGCGGACATAGGCGAGGCGTTGCTCGGGCATGAGCTTGGTGAAGTCGTGTTTCAGCAACGCGGTCCACAATTTGTCGCGCATGGCGTTGTTCACGACATGATCCGCAGCACGGTGGGTAGGGCAGACACCCGTGGCGCGTGTGAGTGAGAGCAGGGCTTCAAGCTGCGCGGTGACGTTGGTTTCAGCGAGAGCTTTGGCTTCCCATTCAGCTATCGGCTGGTGCTCCAGTGCGGTGCGTGCAGCGGCGCGGATATAACGGTCTTCGCTGCTAAGGTGCAGCCAGGCGGTGGAGACGGCTTTCGGGTCTTGTTTGCCGTGGAAGACTTCGAGTTGATGACGTGCGATGACTTCATCAGACGGCTTCGCTTTGTTTTCTCTGGTGGGCAGCGTGCTCTCTTTCCCCGCGTAGCTCACCCGATACAACCCGCTCTGCACGCGGCGGCCACCGATGGTGAAATACATCGCGCCATCTTTGCCGATGATGGCATCGCTGACGGGCAGGGGGCCGCCAGTGACGAATTCTTCCTTCGTGGCGGTGTAGGTGCTGCCGCTCGGCTTCAGATGCACGGCGTAGATTTTGCCCCAGCTCCAGTCGAGCACATAGAATGCCTCTTGGTATTTCGTGGGGAATTTGGCACCGT
>JBEBGU010000678.1:0-3144 GCA_040081325.1 Prosthecobacter sp. | reverse complement strand
GTTCTGTCTTGCATCGCATGGGGTTTATCCTGCCTCCTTCATTGCTGTCGGAGCGGTGGGCTCTTACCCCGCCATTTCACCCTTACCCTCATCAGCCGAAGCCTCTGAAGGCGGTTTATTTTCTGTGACACTGTCCATTGCTTTGGGTTGCCCCAAAACCTCCAACGCTTGCGCGCGGCACGCTGCCTTGCGGTGTCCGGACTTTCCTCTCGTCCGCGTCTGACCGAAGCCAAACCGACGAGCGACCACTCCAGCCGACCCATGCCTTCCTTAAAGCGGAAATGAGTAAGCTGAAAGCAGAGATTCTTGTGGCCACTGACCCATGATCACCAAAAAAGCGCGGGCTTTGGGCCCGCGCTTTGGATGGGTGACTCAACGGAGGGTGTGGCTTATTCGCTGAGGGGTTCGATGCGGATGCGGAAGAACTGGCCAGCTTCGCCGGGGGCTTTCGGGGGGAAGGGCACGGCGGCTTGCTCGATCTGGCCGTCGTCACTGAGCACTTCGGGTGTGTCGGTGCTTGGCTGCCATTCTGTGAGGTTGCTGCTGAACTCGACGATGTAGTCTAGCCCGGCTGCTTGGTGGTCTTTTCGCCGTTGGAAGATGGCTCGCATGCTGCTGCTCCCTGCTGCTTCGGCGCTGCTGCTGCTTTCAGCTCGGGTGCCGATGTCGCTGCTGCTGCTTGGGCGGTTGGGGTCGAGCCCAAAGGCGAACTCGCTGAGGTTGCTCAGGCCGTCTCCATCTGGGTCGGCGTCGTCGGCTCCTTGTCCTTCGGCGGCGCTGTTGCCGAAGTGCTGCCAGCGCCAGCTGCGCTCGGGCTTGTTGGCGTTGATGATGAGGGTGACGTTTAGGCTGCTGCTGGCTCCGGCGCTGTCGGTGGCGGTGAGGGTGATTTGATGTTCGCCGGGGGCGCTTAAACGGGTGTCTTGCTGCCATTCAAAGCGGCCGGCTTCGGGGTCGAGCTGGACGCTGCTGCTTGGGCTGGCTTGCCCGTCGAACTCGGCGCTGATCTGCACGCTGCGGTTGCCTTCGGCGTCATAGTAGCCGGCGGCGAAGCGGGCGATGTCGCCCTGCTCGACTTGTAGGCTGAGGCTGCTGGTTGCTTCGCTGGCGGCGAGGCTGTCTCCGCCTTCAGCATTGGCTGCGGGCGGTGGCGGTGGTGGGACTACGGCCGGCTGGTATTTGAGCAGGAGCACTTCGCTGATGTTGCTGGCGCTGTTTTGGTAGCCGGTGACCCAGGCGCGGCCGCCGGGATCGGCGGCGGTGGCGCGGCCGAGGTCGTTTTTGTTGGCTGCGGCGTTGTTGTAGCGCTGCTCCCAGATGGGGATGCCGGTGTTGGCGGAGAGCTTGGCGGTGTACACGTCGGTGGTGTTGTCTAGGTTGGCGCTGTAGCCGGTGACGACGGGGTTGTTGTTGCCGTCGAGGCTGATGCTGTGGTGCTCGTCATTTTTGCTGGCGGGGCCGTTGTAGCGCCGTTCCCACTGCTGGGTGCCGCTGAGGCCGTCGTACTTGAGGGTGATGCTGTCGCGCGTGGTGCTGCTCGGGTAGGAGGTGCCGGCGATGAGGGCGTTGCCGCTGCTGTCCAAAACCAGTGACCAGGGGGCGTCGGAGCTGTTGTAGCTGCTGTTGTAGGTGCTGGCCCAGAGGATGCTGCCATCGATGCGGGAGTATTTGGCGGTGTAGATGTCGTAGTTGGCGGCTTGGGTGTAGGCGCTGATGATGATGTCGTTGTTGGCATCAATGCCGACTGCGCGCGAGCCGTCGATTTTGCCGGCGATGCCGTAACGGCGCTGCCAGTTGAGGCTGCCATCGACTGCGGCGAGCTGCACGGTCCAGGCGTCGTTGTTGGAGATGCCGCTGAGGGCGACGTTGCCATCACTGCCGACGGCGACGGCGGCGGCGCTGTCTGCCTGCGCGGCGGCGCTGTTGTGGCTCTGACTCCAGGTGATGCTGCCATCACTCTGGCTGAGTTTGGCACCAAAGAAGTCGCTACCGGCTCCGGTGTTGGTCATGCTGCCGCCGATGATGACGTGGCTGCTGCCTTGCAGGACGAGGCTGCTGGCGCTGTCGAGTCCATTGGCGCTGCCGTTGAACGTTTGAGTCCAAAGGGGGCTGCCATCGGCACCGCTCAATTTGGCGACGTAGATGTCGGTGTTGCCGGCGGCGATGGTGACATAACCACTGATATAGACATCTCCTGCGGCATCCACCGCGACGGCGGCGGCTTCATCGGCAGCACTGCCTGCGCCATTGATGATGACGGGGCTGGCCCAGGCGCTGCTGCCGTCTGTGTTACGTTTGGTTAGGTAGATGTCCTTGCCTGTGGCGGTGGTGGTGTACCCGGCGACGAAGATGGCGCTGGCGGCATTGCCACTGAGTTGTAGGGCGATGGCACGACCCTCTCCTGCGCCAGTCCCAGCATAAGGCTGGCTCCAGCCCAGCTCGATGTCGCTCGGGATGATGATGGGCGGGGTGTTGATGGCGTTGATCGTGCGCGGCACCTGTGTGGCGGCATTGAAGCGGGCATCACCCGCCTGGTCCGCATTGACGGTGACGTTACCAAAACTGCTAAACGATAAGACATTGCCCGTGATCACGCCAGGGCCGCTGCCGATGCTGTAACTGACCGGCAGGCCGCTGCTGCTGGTGCCGCCCAGAGTCAGCGTATTGGTATAACCAATACTTGCAGGCAGAGTGAAGGTGATCGTTTGATCACTCTTCACCACACTGAAGCTCTGATCCACATTGGGGGCAGCAGCAAAGGCGTTATTACCACTCTGGCTGGCACGCACCACGACAGTTCCCGCGCCCGTGAAGCGCAGCAGCGCATTGTTCGTTTCATCAACCTGCGCAGGACCACTCAGGACGCTGAAGCGCACGGTCAAACCACTGTCAGCACTCGCCACCAGATTGAGCGGGGTGCCCGCACTCTGCGGACCCGGATTAGCAAACGTGATGCTCTGCACAGCCTGTGCCACAGGAGCCACCGCATTGTATGAGGCGACCAGGAAGTCCGTGGTGCTCGACGCCGTCGTCGCATAACCAGCGATGAAGACCTGACCCGCGGGCGACACCGCCACTGAGGCTGCCGCATCATTCAGATTGGCCGCACCATTGTAGAGTTTTTCCCAAAGTAGGCCGCCATCA
>JBEBGU010000055.1:0-11785 GCA_040081325.1 Prosthecobacter sp. | reverse complement strand
TCCCAGGACACTCACGAAACCCTGAACAGCTTCATCTGGGGCCCGGACGGCTGGCTCTACGGCTGCCACGGTGTCTTTACACACTCAAAGGTAGGCAAGCCTGGCACGCTGGATGCGCAGCGCATTCCGATCAATGCGGGCATCTGGCGCTACCACCCCGTGCGGCATGAGTTTGATATCTTCGCCGAGGGCACCAGCAACCCGTGGGGACTCGATTACGACCAGCATGGCGAGTTCTTCGTCACCGCCTGCGTCATCCCGCATCTCTACCACATCGTGCCTGGCGGACGTTATCAGCGGCAGGCCGGGCAGCATTTCAATCCCTACACTTACGAGGACATCAAGACCATCGCCGACCACGCGCACTACGCTGGCAGCCAGCGCCCCACCATCGACTTCGACAAAACCACCGGTGCAGGCCTCGCCACCGCCGACACGAACGCCCTCGGTGGTGGGCACGCGCACTGCGGCCTCGCCATTTATCAGAGCAGCCTCTTCCCGCCGACGTATCGCAATCAGCTCCTCTTCGGCAACCTCCACGGCCATCGCCTTGTCACCAACTACACCGACCCGCGCGCCAGCAGCTACATCGGCAAGCACGGTGCGGATTTCCTGCGGTCGAACGACATGCACTTCATCCCTGTGACGCAGAAAGTCGGCCCCGACGGCGCGCTGTATGTCAGCGATTGGAGCGACCAGCAAATCTGCCACCGCGGCAGCAACGCCGTCGAAAACTGGGACCGCAGCAATGGGCGCATCTACCGCATCAGCTACGACGGCTGGAAGCCGTGGAAAGGTGATCTCGCCAAGGAAAGCGATGAGTCACTCGCCAAACTCGCGGTGCAGACGGTGAACGAATGGGAATCGCGGATGGCAAGAAGGGTGCTGATGGAGAAAGACAATGTTGAATCGGCAATCACGCATCTCCAAAAAAATCCAGGGAAGTATGACCTGGGAAAGGCTTTGAAATACTTTGGGCTGACTTGTCTGGTTGCTCCTCCCAAATACCAACCCATCACGACTTTTGCTGGTGCTAATAAAGGGGATGCTCAGATGAGATCTGCCATAGTGAGATCTTACGGAAACATGGAATGGATAAGAACGAGAGGACTCACAGGGAGTCTTTTGGAATCAGTCCTGAACCTCGCAATCAATGACACAGCGGCTATTGTTCACCGCGAGATAGCTTCGCTGCTTCAGCGTCTGCCCATAGACCAACGCAAAGACCTCGCCACCGCGCTCCTCAAGCACGGGGAGGACAAGGACGATCCGATGATCCCGTTGCTCATCTGGTATGGCATCGAGCCGCTGGTGGCGGCGGACCCGGCGGTGGGCTTGCAGCTCGCGAAGGTGTCGAAGCTCGAAAAAGTTACCGGCTTTATCTATCGCCGAATGGCATCAGAGGAAGCCGGTCGCAAGGGCCTTCTCGCACTAGCTGCGAATACCAAGGATGCTACTCAGCGCGATGCCTTGCTCGCAACCGTTCTGCAAGCGGGACTGGCAGGAAACAAGATATCCAAGCCAGATGAATGGGAAAAACTACGCATGAGCTTGCTGGTTGATGATGAGGGAGAGAAGCATCCGGAAAGCGGCGAAACGCCACGCCTGCGAGCTATTAACGAACTCGATGGATTAATGGGCAATCCCGAGGCGTTAAACAGCCTTCGTGGCGCTCTCCTATTCGACAAAGCTGTTGCAAGAGGCAACGCTTTGAAAGTGCTGCTTCAAGTCCAAGACAGAGGAACCGCGAGGATCCTTCAACAGTTCTTGTCTTGGGATCTAACTACAGATGCCAAACGCGAAGCCATTCAAGCACTGGGTGTTCTACAAGACTCGCAAACGCCTGATGTGCTCATGCAGCACTTCGCCAAGTTCAACAACGAAGAGCGCTTTGACGCCATCAACACACTCGCCTCGACCAAGGAAGGCGCGAAGGCGCTGCTAAAAGCGGTGGAGGCGAAGACGGTGCCAAGGACCGCGCTTTCACCCTTCCTCGTGCGGCAGCTCAGGGCCTTTGATGATGCGGAGATCGCCGCTTTGATCAAATCAGCCTGGGGCGATGTGAATGCGCCAAAGGCTGACATGGCGGAGCGGGTGAAGAAGTATCGCGACCTGCTGACGCCCGCCGCCCTGGCAGAGGGCGATGCGGCGAAGGGCAAGATGATGTTCATGGCCACCTGCGGTGCCTGCCACAAGCTCTTCGGCGAAGGCCAGAGCGTGGGGCCAGACATCACGGGCAGCAATCGCGCGGATTTGAACTACCTGCTGGAAAACGTGCTCGATCCAAATGCGGTGATCGGCAAGGACTACCAGCTCAATGTTTTCTCCATGAAGGACGGGCGGGTGATGAGCGGCGTCATCAAAGCGGAGAGCGTGGCGGCGGTGAAGATCGCCATGATGGGCGGTGTGGAGTTCACTCTGCCGCAGGCGGACATCGCGAAGCGGGAGGTGTCAAAGCTGAGCACGATGCCGGAAGGTTTATTTGATGCGCTGCCGCCGGAGATGGTGGTGGACTTGGTGAAGTATTTGCAGAGTGGTGGTTCCGGTGGCGCCACGAAATCAGCCGCCAAAAGTGTCGAGGGCGCTCTCGAAGGCGAAGCGCTTAAGATTCTCGAAACCACAGGCGGCAAGACACGCAATCAAGGCATGGGCGGCTTTGGCAACAAGTGGAGCGGCGGCTCACAGCTCTGGTGGACTGGCGCCACGCCCGGTCAGAAACTCACGCTGGCTCTTCCGATCAAAGAAGCCGGAAAATACACGCTCCACGCCGTGCTGACGATGGCCCGCGACTACGGTATGCTGAGCATCACGCTCGATGGCAAGCCCATCACCTCAACCTTTGATGGCTACAATGCGGACAAAGTCGTCCTGACCGACGAACAGGACTGGGGCACGCATGAACTGACGGCGGGTGATCATCATCTTAGCTTCACCCTCGCTCAGCCCAATCCTGCGGCGGCACCGGGGAACATGCTCGGGCTGGATTATGTGCGGCTGGAAAAGAAGTGAAGCGGCACAAAGCGATCACTCCATGCCTAACACCTGATGCAGGAACGCCCACTCGTCGGCGGTTTCCTCGATCACTTTGGTCAGCGCCGTTCCAGCGCCGTGACCGGCGCTGGTTTCGATGCGGATCAGGGTGGGCGGTCCGTCCTTGGACTGACAGGCTTGGAGCCGAGCAGCGAATTTAAAACTATGCGCCGGGACGACACGATCATCGTGATCAGCCGTCGTCACCATGGTGGCTGGGTAGCGCGTGCCTGGCTTCAGATTGTGCAGCGGTGAATAAGCGTAGATGGCTTTAAACTCCTCGGTGTTTTCGCTGCTGCCGTAGTCGCTCTTCCAGGCCCAGCCGATGGTGAATTTGTGAAAACGCAGCATGTCCATGACACCGACGGCAGGTAGCGCCGCGCCATAGAGTTCAGGCCGCTGAGCGATGCATGCGCCGACGAGTAGCCCGCCATTACTACCGCCCATGATGGCGAGCTTTTTCGGTGAGGTGTAGCGCTCCTTCTGCAACCACTCAGCGCAGGCGATGAAGTCATCAAAGACGTTCTGCTTCCGCAGCTTGGTGCCCGCGAGATGCCACTCCGCACCGTATTCGCCACCACCTCGGAGATTGGCCAGCGCATACACGCCGCCCAGCTCCAGCCAGATGGCACGACCGATGGAAAAGTTCGGCGTGAGGCTGATGTCAAAGCCGCCGTAGCCATAGAGCAGCGTGGCGTTTGTGCCGTCGAGCTTGATGCCCTTTTTATGCACGATGAACATGGGCACCTTTGTGCCGTCCTTACTCTTCACGAAGACTTGCTTCGTCTCATACGGTGAGGCATCGAAGTCCACCTTCGGCTGCCTCCAAAGCGTGCTCTTTCCGCTGGCGACATCGTAATGGTAGATCGCTCCCGGCGTGGTGAAGCTGGTGAAAGCGTAGTGGGTGTTCTTGTCTGTGCGCTTGCCACCAAAACCGCCCACTGTGCCGATGCCGGGCAGCTCGATTTCGCGGATGAGTTTGCCATCGAGATCGTAGGCCTTCATCGCCGAGCGCGCGTCTTGCAGGGACTCGCAGAGGAGCTGACCACCGATGCAGGTGACGCTTTCCAGCTTGTGTTCACCCTCAGGAATGATCTCACGCCAAGCCTCGCGATCCGGCTTGGTCACATCAATAGCGATCACACGGTAACGCGGTGCTTTAAGATCGGAGTGGAAGTAGAAAACACTGCCGACGTTGTCGATGAAGCTGTAAGCAGCGTCGAAGTCGTTGAGCAGTTCGACCACCTTGGAATCAGCCTGAGTGAGGTCTTGGTAGAACAACCGATTCTTCGGATCCGTGCCGTGAGAGACACTGTAAATCAGGTAATGGCCATCATCTGTCACGCCAGCGTGCAGCCCCCAATCAGGCTGATCTGGGCGCGCGTAGATCAGTTTATCGGTGCTCTGTGACGTGCCCAGTTGATGAAAATAAACTGTCTGATTTTTGTTCGCCTCGGTCAACGCCGCGCCTGCCTTTGGCTGCGGATAACGACTGTAATAAAAGCCGCTGCTATCCTTGGCCCACGAGGCTCCACTGAACTTGACCCACTCGATGACATCCTCCGTGTCCTTACCCGTGGCGATGTCTTTGACGCGAAATTCCTGCCAGTCACTACCCGCTTTTGACACGCCATAGACGAGCCACTTCCCGTCCTCGCTCGGCGCGGTTTCCGTGAGTGAGGTGGTGCCGTCTTTCGAGAGTATATTGGGATCAAGCAGCACACGCGCTTCAGCATCGAGTGAATCGGCCACATGCAGAACGCTCTGGTTTTGTAGCCCTGAATTGCGATTGAAGAACCACTTTCCGCCATGCTCGAACGGCACGCCCGTGCGCTCGTAGTTCCAGGCCTTCTCCAGGCGCTCGCGGATCTTGGCACGCTGCGGGAGGGCTTTGAGAAAACCAAACGTCACCTCGTTTTGCGCCTTCACCCACGCTTTCGTTTCATCACTGTTATCGTCTTCCAGCCAGCGATACGGATCGGCCACCTTCGTGCCGTGGTAGTCGTCGATGACACCCGCGTCTTTTCGGGTGTCGGGATAGTTCAAAGGTTGGGCAAAGGCGGTGGTGTACATGAGGCAGAGGAGCAGGCGGGCACGCATGAGTGCCGATGATGGCGATAAATCATCGCCTGTCGAAATATGATCTGGCATCAGCGGGCGGGTTTGTGCATCATCACCTTTCAACCCCATAAATACCTTATGAGCACACCCCCAGGAATCCCCGTCGTGAAAGAGAAAAAAGGCATGTCCTGCCTAGCTATGGGCGGCATCGGCTGCCTTGTCATTGTCATTGCCCTATTCCTAGGAGGCGGGGTCATCGTGGCGAAGTTCCCAAAAATTAGAGAGGCGCTCGCAGACTTCCAGAAAGACCCTGAACGAGCAGCCTTCATGCTGATCTTTAAGGCCAACCCAAATCTCGAAATCGTCAATGATGACCAAGTGAAGCGTGAGCTGACTTTCAAAGTGAAGGACCAAGCTGAAACCTACACCCTCAATCTCAACGACCTCAAGAATGCCAAAAATGGCAAAATCACCGTGAAGACAGGCTCTGGCCAAGTGATCGAGCTTGATCCCAAGGTGCTCGGAGCCGGCGGAGTGCCGAGTGCTCCAGCAGAACCAGCTCCTGCTGCCCCGGCACCTGCGCCAGCTCCTGCCCCAGGAAACCCGTAAATTAACCCGTCACATGGCCGGGCTCACTCATCCACAGCTCGTCATTCTTTCCGGCGCCGGACTCTCCGCAGAGTCCGGCGTCGCTACGTTCAGGGCTGCCGATGGCTTGTGGGAAGGACACCGGATTCATGCGCGACCCAGGACTCGTGCAGCATTTTTACAATTTGCGCCGCGCTGGTTTGAAAACTGTCGAACCCAATGCCGCGCACCGCGCGCTAGTGCGGCTGGAAAAAGCCTGGCCAGGCGGATTCCTGCACGTCACGCAGAACGTAGATGATCTCAATGAGCGAGCCGGTGCCGAACGACTCCTGCACATGCACGGGCAGCTCAAAAAAGTGCGCTGCACATACTGCCGATCCGTCTTGGACTGGGCCGCCGATCTCGAAGTCACCACCCCATGTCCCGAGTGCGAACAAGCAGGCAAGCTGCGACCCGACATCGTCTGGTTCGGCGAGATGCCCTACTACATCGCCGAGATCATGCGCGCCCTTGAGACCGTGGACATCTTCCTCTGCATCGGCACCTCCGGCGTCGTCTATCCCGCCGCCGGCTTTGCCCGACTCGCTGCCGAAAACGGCTGCGCCTGCCTGATCGAGGTGAATCTGGAGGGCACCGGCATTAGCGGCCAGTTCACCGAGCAGCGCCTCGGCCCCGCGACGGTTGAGGTGCCGATGCTGGTGGAGGAATTGCTGGCGCAGGTCGATTCAGGCAAAGTGTGAAACACTTCTATCTCCATTGCGCATGATCAGGCAGCCATGAATCCACCCACCTGCCAGACCTGCCACTCACCGCTCCCTGATGATGCTCCCGAGGGTGTCTGCCCGGCGTGTTTGCTGAAGCGCACCTTTGAAGAGGCGAGTCCGCCGCCTCCGCCTGAAGAGGAGCTTCGGCAACTCAGTGCTGCCTTTCCGCAGCTCGTGATCGAGGAAATGATCGGCCAGGGCGGCATGGGGCGGGTTTATCGGGCGCAGCAGCCGCACCTGAACCGCACCGTCGCGCTGAAGGTGCTCTCTGCCGAGCGGGCGAATGATCCCGAATGGCTGGAGCGCTTCAGCCGCGAGGCACGCGCGCTGGCCCGGCTCAGTCATCCGCACATCGTGCAGGTCTATGATTTCGGTGAGAAGCCCTTACCTCACTTGCTCATGGAGCACATCGAAGGCGTGAATCTGCGCCAGGCGATGCAGAATGGCGGACTTACCACAAGGGAGGCGCTGGCCATCGTGCCGAAGCTCTGCGATGCCCTCCACTACGCCCATGAGCACGGCGTGCTGCACCGAGACATCAAGCCCGAGAACATCCTCATCGACACGGAAGGACGGGTGAAGATCGTCGATTTTGGTTTGGCCAAACTGCGTGATGAAGGCGTGCTGGCTTTCACGCTGACGCAAAGCGGCGCGAAGCTCGGGACACTCGCCTACATGGCTCCAGAGCAGGTAGAAAAGCCCGCCGACGTGGACCATCGGGCCGACATCTACAGTCTCGGCGTCGTGCTTTATGAGATGCTGACGGGCGAGCTTCCGCTCGGGCGTTTCCCGACTCCGAGTGAGGCCAGCGGAGTCGATGCACGGCTGGATGGCGTGGTGATGCGCACTTTGGAAAAGCGGCGTGAGCAGCGCCCCAGCTCCGCGAATGAACTGCGCACCGAATTGGAAAAGGCGCATCAGGGCAAGGCTCCGGCGGCCATCGGCACTAAGGATGCCCGTTTGCAAACCGCAGTGATCCTGTTCGCAGCCTTTGCAGGAATTTTGATCACGCTCACCCGCTTCACTGGCTGGCAGGCGGCGGGTGGATTTATGATCTCGGGCATCTGCGGTTTGATCAGCCTCTGGCAGTTGCGGCGTATTCTGGTAGGCGAATCTCCCGGTGTGTTCCCATGGCGAAACGTCACCTTTTATTGCCTGTTTTCGCTCGCCTACTTCGGTTTGGGCGGCGGCTCCATGGGGGCCTTCTTTGCCGCCATGGCACTGATGGCATTGATCGATGGCTGGCTCCGGGCCTCCGTTCCGCTTCCCATCATGCGCAGCCTGTGTGCAGTGGCTTGGGCGGGGTCTGGACTGGGCTTCCTGATCCTCATTTTGACTCTGACTTCAGTGCTGCACGAGTGGTTGGCCGACGGGTTGAAAGTCTCGCGCTCCATTTTAGCCGCCGCAGATGCCGCAGGACTGCTGTTGGCCGTCTGGCTCTGCATTCCCAGACTCCGCTCCGCCTGGATGCTTCTGTGGAAAAGCAAAGACCCTGACCTGCGACTGCTGCCCTGGGAGCGTCTCATCGGAAGTGCGCTGGCTGTTTTGCTGGTGCCCACATTCCCGAACTGGAAGCCCACCCTTTTCTATAATGCCAAACCTGTCTGGCAGGGGATTGCGGAGGGCAAGCCATCGCAGTCCGCATCACCCGCAGAAACGCTTCGCGAAAAAAGCCTCCGTAAATACGAGGCTGAAAAGCCCATCCGCGACAAAACACAGGCCTGGGTTTCGACTGCGATGAAATCGGGCAGCGTGGAATCACAAAGACATGTGCTTGGAGAGGTCCATGCAGCGTTGCGGTCAGACGAAGCAGACACCGTACGAGCGGCTTTGAATACCATCACCAGCCTGTATCAGCTCAACTATGATCACACGCCTTTCCGCGAAGCAGCTCTCAAGCATCTCAACTCCAAGCTCCCGGATGTTCGCATCGCTGCCTTGAATGCTCTGAGGGTGTGCAACGTGAAGCCGGGTGATCGAGCGAGCCTGGACAAGCTGGCCACTGAATGCACGGAGGAGGAGATCAGCAGCCTGCTTTGGGCCTACCGCGCGCTCTTCGGCGAGCATCTCACAGGTCAGAACAGTGTGCCCGTGCTCCGGCTGCTGGAGCGCGGCATGGCGGCGGCGCTGCGTGACCGCAGCATGTATGGTATCGACAGCCGCCACATCCTCGGTGTGCTCTGGGGCACGCAGGTCTCGCCCGAGATCGAAGCGCGGCTCATCGAGTGGTCGCATCTCGACAAGGACGAGCAAGGAGACATGCTCGTGGGGAATTCGCGGCTCGGTTACAACACGCTCTATCATGCGTTGAGCGTGGTGCAGAACAAGTCACGCGCCGCCGTGAAACGGCTCATGGAGCTGGCGTATCACCCGGACATCACGAATGTCGCCGGGCGTTGTCTCTGGGGCATGAACGGCAGCGTGCCCGAGGCTGCTGATCGAGCCTATCTGGCGGGAGAAGTCATCAAGCTGCTCGGCCTGCGCAGTGACGACTACCTTTGGGATAAAGGATTGCAGCTTTTGTCTGGAGGCATCACGCCTGAGCACCTCCCCACTTTGCAGGAACTGGCGCAACGCGAGACACTGCCGCAGAAGCGGCGGGAGGAGTTGCAGCAACTCATCGTCTATCTCCAGCCCAAACCATGATCAACGCCAAGAGCAGTCATCACACCCGCTGGAGTCTCGTCCAGGCGGCGAAAGGAGACACGCCGCAGGGACGTGCCGCCCTCGCTGAGTTGTGCGAGATCTACTACCGCCCTATCGAAGGTCAGATGCGCCGCTGGATCAGTGATCCCGATGAGGCAGGCGAGATGACGCAGGCATTCTTCGCCCGTCTTCTGAGCGGCCGTCAGCTTGCTGGAGCCGAGTCCACACGTGGTCGTTTCCGCAGCTACCTCTTTGCCTCGGCGCGTCACTTCATCATCAGCGAACGGCGAGCCCAACAGGCCGAAAAACGCGGATTGGCGATCACAGGAAACGCCGACGCACTTGCCGAAGAGATTGCTGATGACGGGCAAGCCCAGCCCGATGTCGAGTTCGACCGCGCCTGGGCCTGTGCCCTGATCCATCGCGCCCTCAGCACCCTTGAAGCAGAGCTGGTCAGCGCAGGAAAAGCAGACGCCTGGGCCGTGCTGAAACCCTGGCTCTCCGGCACCGCCAATCATGGCGAAACCTCAGCCGCCGCCCAGCGTCTCGGCATCAGTGAGACCGCCGTCCGCGTGCAGCTCTTCCGCCTCCGCCAGCGCCTCCGCAGCCAGTTGGAGCAGCAGATCGCCGACACCCTTTCCCCAGAAGCGGATCTCCAGACCGAACTGCGGCATCTGCTGGCTTTGTGGGGGTGAGGTATCTTTTTGAAAAAGTCTGAAGCCCACTCTTGCCAGATCAAACTTTCTGAACTATCTGAAAGTAAGATGCCCGACGAAACTGCCACCACCTGGGAAACAGCGCGTGAGGAGTTTATTGCTCAGTGGGGTGCGCTGGGGAGTAACTGGGGAATCAACCGCACGATGGCTCAAATTCATGCGCTGCTCATGACGGCTCCGGAGCCGATGTACACAGACGAAATCATGCTGCGCCTCCACATCAGCCGTGGCAATGCGAACACGAATTTGCGTGAGCTGAGCGGCTGGGGCCTGATCCGACTCGTGGTGAAGAAGGGCGAGCGCAGGGAGTATTTCGAGGCGGAAAAGGATGTCTGGAAGATGTTTATCATCATCGCCAAAGAGCGGAAACGCCGCGAACTGGACCCTGCCTTGGATGTGCTGAAAGGCTGCGCCGAACAAACCAAAGGCGAGACCACTGGAGCTGGACGGGATTTCCACCGCCAGATGAAGGAGCTACAAGAGTTCGTCGAGTTCGGCATGAAAGTCTCAGACACCGTCGCCGGAATGAAGCACGCCTCCGCCCTCCAGTGGGCTATCAAACTGCTCGGATAACCCCCTTTTTTACCCTTTAGTTTCATAACTTTCTGAAACTACGAAACAAACAAAGACATATAACCAACGAAAGGAACCCACATTATGAATGAAACTGTCATCACCTATGGACTCTATTTGGCACTCGCTGTGGCCATGACCATCTGGGTCGCTAAGACCCTGCACAAAAGCGGCCGCATCTTCCTGGTCGAATGCTTTCACGGCAATGAGGAGCTGGCCGACAGTGTGAATCACCTGCTCGTCGTCGGCTTCTATCTGATCAACATCGGCTTCGTCTCGCTCTACCTAAAGACCACCGAAACCGTGACGGGCGCTCAAGGTGTGTTTGAAACGCTGAGCGGCAAAATGGGTGTCGTGCTGCTGATGCTCGGCGGCATGCATTTCTTCAATCTGTTGCTCTTCACCAAGCTCCGCAAACGCGCCCACCTCGCCACCATGCCACCCCCTGTGCCGCCGATACTCCGAGTCAGCGCCTAAGTCGCGCAGCGTCCTGGAGTGCGCTGGCCCTTCAGCGCTTTCGAGGACCGAGTGACACGCTTCAACCCCTGCCACTACGAAGGTCAAACGCGGTCAGGTCGTCTCTCGAAGAAGATGAATCTACCGTTCCACCGGAAAAGCTCCAGAGGGCTGGAGCACTCCAGGACGCTCCGCGCGCCACGAAACCCACTCTGAAACCCGCACCCATTCACCACCATGTTCCGCCACAAATTCCACCGCACTTTCATCGCTATGTTTTGGGGATGGATGGTCTTCAGCCTTTGTTTTCCATTTCTCGCATGGATCGTCTGCCATGTTGAGGGACGTTCCACCAATCAGATTGCTGGAGTTTGGGTAGCTTTCGTCATTTTTAGTGTGCCCATTATTTTGGCAGCATGGCTGACCATCTTATGGCCAATCGACTGCATCGTTCCAGAAAGGAGTCTTCTTCGAAGGCCAACAGTTGCGGGATTTCTCGGTGCCTTCTTTGGCGCTTTGCCCTTCGCGTTGTTGGCGACTTATAGCCAGATGACCACCATCACGGATTGGTGGAACGAATCAGTTCGAGCACTGAGGGATTCCGACTCATGGCTCTACCTTGGTGGCGCAGCCATCACCGGCCTCACCGCTGCGCTCCACGTCGTCATCAAACACCCACGCCAAATCAAACCCACGCCTCACAAAACCTAACCCTCAAAATCCAACGCGCTCTGACGAGCGCGCCTACGCTTACCATGCATACTCTCACTCTCTTCTATGATGCCCGCTGCGGCTTGTGCTCGCGGGTTCGGCAATGGCTAATCGTTCAGCCGGCTTATGTGCGGCTGGAGTTTCTGCCCTATGATTCGCCAGAAGCTGCGCGCCGCTTGCCTGCGATCCGGCATCTTCACGCGGATCAAGAGATCGTGGTGATGGCGGACACGGGCGAGG
>JBEBGU010000677.1:0-3149 GCA_040081325.1 Prosthecobacter sp. | reverse complement strand
AAGCCAAAGAGGTGGATGGCAGCATCGCTAAGCTTCAAGCAGAGAAAACCATGGTCTCCAATGGCCAAGTGAAGCTAGAAGGAAAATGGCTGACGGTGAAGGAATCCAAGGCGGAAAGCTTCAATGTCGAAGCGTTCAGGATCATCAGCGCCATGCGCGAAAAGGCTGCTAAACAGGACTATCCGGGTGCATTGCGTGAGTTTGATCGTCTGATAACACCGCGCCCCGCTTACATGGGATCGACGTATTTTGTTCAGGCGATCCCAGAGGCCATCGAGATCATCAATAAGTGGATAGCTGTTTTGGACAAAATGTCCTCCGACCAGCCGCAGCTTGCGCAGGCGCGTAAAGATGGACTAACCAAACTGCAGGAGCCAGAACTCTCCAAGACCAAGGCGGCTATCGCTGATGAATACTCCAAGTGGCGTGCCATGTCTGAGGCGGAGAAGCGCCAAAAAATCCGTTGGACTGCGCCTTACAAGTATGAGGCGCAAACCATTCAATATGCTCAGAAGGATGCTGTGGGCGAGGTCACACGCCTCCAAGGCTATAACCTCGAAGCGCTCAAGGCTCAGAATGATGTCTTCACCGCCTGTTATCGAAAGATCGGAGAAGGGGACTACACTGCTGGCGCTGCTGCTTTTGAGCGAGTGAGTGCACTGAATCTCCCTATGGAGTTCCGTGAAGTGTCCGTCGATCTGCGCCAGCGCATGATGAAACTCTACGGTCAGCTCGTCAAAGCAAACGCCACAGGTGCCTCTGCGACGAGCGGTTCTTCTGCCATCGGTGGGACCAATACGACAGGCGTGGATAGTCGCGTTGCACAAATTTTGGCGGAAGCAGGTGCTGGTCCAGCCGCTGCTACAGCCAGCAGTGGTCAGCCAGCCGCAGGGACGATGGCTCCAGCAGCCCGTCCAGCCACAGCCCCAGCTCCAGCCCCGGCGGCTGTCGTTGCCCCTGCTCAGGCCGCACCTGCGCCAGTGGCACGTCCAGCCGTCGCTCCTGCTCCACAGCAGACCTATGTGGCACCAGCCCCAGTTGCGATGCCTCCGCCAGCACCTGTGGAGGAAGAGTCGAGCCTTCAGCTCTACATCATTATCGGCATGGCCTTGGTGATCGTGGGTCTTGCGGTGGCATTCCTGAAGCAGAAGAAAAAGGCAGAGTGATCCTCGATTGATTAAATTTGGCCGGAAGATTCTTCGTGAGTCTTTCGGCCTTTTTATATCTGCGTGCCAGACCTGTTCAGCCCTCGTCGTATAAGAACCCCGCCATGCATCAACAGCCAGCTCTCACCACCCGTCGTCGCTTCCTGCAAACCACTGCCAGCAGTCTCTTTGCCGCACCTTTTGTTACCAGCGGTCTCCGTGCCGCTTCACCTAACGGTAAGCTGCGCCATGCTGCCTTTGGTGCCTCAGGCATGTCATGGGCAGACATGACATCCATGTCCAATCATCCCATGTGGGAACTCACGGCCGTGTGTGATGTGGACACGCGCAACTTTGCCCGCGTGAAGGAGAAATTCCCGAACGTGAAGTGTTACCAGGACTGGCGCGAGCTGTTGGAGAAAGAGTCCGACAACATCGACTCAGTGAACGTCTCCGTGCCTGACCACATGCATGGTCCCATCGGGCTAAAGGCATTGGATCTCGGCAAACATGTGTATGGTCAGAAGCCTTTGGCGCAGAATCTTTATGAATGCCGTCAGCTTATGTTGAAGGCACGTGAGAAAGGGGTGATGACCCAAATGGGCATCCAGATTTCATCTGACTTTACCGAGCGATTTGCTGTGGAACTCATCCACATGGGCACCATTGGAAAGATCAAAGAGGTTCACACCTTCTCGAATAAGAAGTGGGGTGATATGGAGCCAGTGCCGCAGAAGACGGATGCCGTGCCTGAGGGCTTTGACTGGGATAAATGGCTCGGCACAGCCACTGAGCGGCCTTTTATCGCGGGTTACTATCATCCGGGGAACTGGCGTAAGCGTCGTGATTTCGGCACAGGCACGCTTGGTGACATGGGCTGCCACATGTTCAGCGGCTGGTTCCGCTCACTGGGACTCGCCGCGCCGATCGCCGTGAAGTCCACGGGACCTGCTCCACTGAATGCCACGAATTGGGCGATCAATGCGGTGGTCGAATACACCTTCAAGGGAACAGAATATACTGTCGGGGACACAGTCAAAGTCACTTGGTATGATGGTGATGCTCGTCCGCCAGCTGAAGTTATGGCGATGGCTGATCCTGCCAAGTTTCCTGGTCAAGGCAGTATCTACATTGGCACTGAGGGTGTGCTGCTCCACCCGCATGGCAGCACGCCGCAGCTCTTCCCAAAAGAGAAGTTTGCAGGCTTCAAGTATCCGAAACTTGAGCCGCGTAATCACTGGTTCGACTTCATCGACTGCTGTCTGAAGGGCGATAAAAAGCCAACAGCCAATTTCGACTACGCGGGTCCGCTTACTGAGGCGGTCCTGCTCGGTTGTCTCGCCAGTCCTTTCCCTGGTGAAACACTCCAATGGGATGCGCCAGGCCTCAAGATCACCAACAATGAAGCGGCCAACGCGCTGGTGAAACGGCAGTATCGTCCAGGCTGGGAGATCTAAATGTTCTGATAATGTACTCTCGCTCGCTTGTCCGTGATGTAACTCACGGTTCTCTCGGCTTTGCTCTGGTTAGCATGGCCGCGTTTTCCGTGTGGGCCTTTGGCGCTGGATTCTTTAGAAGCACTGGCGGTGAACTCAGCATGTATGCCGCCATCGCTGCGGTTTTTCTCGGACTTTCGGGGCTTCTGCTATGGCCACTTACCATTGGGATCAAGCGTTTCTATAAAGCCTTCCTGCCAGCGTTTTTCATCTATGCCGTGCTTTGGTGCGTGGCTTGGTTTGGACTCAAGGGCAGGGTAGGGGAATGGAGCGGTGCGCTGATGGGCTGCATCGCCTTTACCTGGATCAGCATGAAAATGCTGGGTAACACGCGCGGCTGGCTGGTGGCAGCGCTTGCGCTTTTTGTCCTGCATACGGCAGGCTACTTTGCAGGGGATTGGGCGATGTATGATTTCTTTGTACCAAAAGCGAAGGCGGCGGGCAAAGGATCGGCTGAATGGCAGCAGAACATGACATTAGCCAAACTTTCCTGGGGACTCTGTTACGG
>JBEBGU010000676.1:0-3150 GCA_040081325.1 Prosthecobacter sp. | reverse complement strand
TCGAGCCGCGTGCGATGCATGACATTCCATTTCAACCCGTCACGGCCACGCATGAGCTGCCAAAGCCCAAAACGGCCGATTTTCCGCTCTGGGATGCCACGCAGAAGCTCGCAGAGGCCAAAGACTTGCCCGTGCTCGATGGCGTGGAGTTTCACGTCATCAAGAAGTGGGACAAGGATGCGGACGGATACACTTTCCTGCACGGCGTCGGCCTTTGCTGGCACAAGGGCAAGCTCTATGCCTCCATCGGTCACAACAAGGGTGACGAGAACACTGTGACCGAAGAAGCGCAGCATCGCGTGAGCGAGGATGGCGGAAAGACGTGGAGCGAGCTGCGTGTGATCGACGCGGGATTGGAAGAAAACCTCGCGGTGAGTCATGGCGTGTTCGTTTCGCATGGTGGCAAGCTTTGGGCCTTCCACGGAGCCTACTACAACCACATGGAGCGCATCCACACGCGGGCTTACTCACTTGATGAAGCGACGGGCGAATGGACCAAGCATGGCGTGGTGCTCGAAAACGGCTTTTGGGCGCTGAATCAGCCGGTGCAGATGAGCGATGGAAACTGGATCATGGCAGGCATCAGCGCGGGGCCGTATTCAAATGCTGGCACCTTCCCCGCCGCCGTGGCGATCAGTCATGGCGATGATTTCACGAAGTGGGACTTTGTCAGCATTCCCGTTCACGAAGGCCTGAAGATGTGGGGCGAGTCATCCATCGTCGTGGACGGCCCGAACGTGCTCAACATCGCCCGCTATGCCGCCAAACCGCTCGCTTTGATCGCGAAGAGCACCGACTTCGGCCGCACTTGGAGCACCATGGGCGAAAGCAATCTGCCCATGGCCACCAGCAAACCTGCAGCAGGCATGCTGAGCAACGGTCGCCGCTATCTCGTGTGCACGAATGCCGCCAACAACGGCGGCAAACGCTACCCACTCACCATCGCCATCAGCGAGCCCGGCCAAGAGATCTTCAGCAAAGTCTTCGTCATCCGCCACGCCGAGCACAGCGGCCCCGGTGAATCGAATCCGAAGGCGTCGCTGAGCTACCCCTGCGCCACCGAGCACGAAGGCAAACTCTACATCGGCTTCTCCAACAGCGGCGGCCGCAAAGGCAACCTCAACAGTGCCGAGATGGCGGTGATTCCGATTGAGCGGCTGAAGCGGTAATTTATAGGAATGGAGCATGTCACTCAGAGACGACATAACCAACGCAATCAAAGGTTTCTCGGACATCGAGTTCGCGTTCGTTCGACTGCATAAATACCAAGCTATCCTCGACCAAATGGCCGAACGCTTTTTAGAGTGCGGATCAAAAGGGCTTAACTCGAACTGGCTCTGGAATGAGCTACGCAATCAAACAAGCAGCAGTCAGCCGGAGAATGTAATCTCAGTGCTCGACCAGCGACTCCATCTCAATGAGCGCTATTGGTTCCTAGCCAGCGAAGAGAATGGGAAGTATTGGCTGGCTCAAGCTACTGGTGGCGGCATCACTCGGCTTCTCCGAGAGATGTATTTCTTCGAATACTACATTTTAGATCAAGCGATGACTTGGATGCTATGTGAGAATCATCATGGGATGCTCATCGAAGCGGAAGCTACATCGCTGCCAGCGTCTCGGTGAGCAGCTTCCAGAATTTCTGCACGGAGGAGATGCTGCAGCACTCTTTCTCGGAATGCGCTTCGTGGATGTTTGGGCCGAAGGAGATCATGTCGAGATCGGGATAAGCGATGGAGATGACGCCGCATTCGAGGCCGGCGTGGCAGGCGCTGACCTTCACGTCGTGGCCGAAGAGGTCGCGGTAGATGGTTTTCATCTTTTCCAAGATGGGCGATTCGGCGCTGGGGCTCCAACCGGGATAGCCCGCGTCATGGACGACCTTCGCGCCGATCATTTCAAAGGGCGCGGCGAAAGAGCTGGCCACATCCACCTTGCTCGAATCGACCGAACTGCGCTGAAGGCCGCTCCATTCGGCGTGGCCGTTGCCGAGCGAGATGAGCGAGAGATTCGATGAAGCCTCGACCAAATCGGGAACGACCGGACTCATCCGATAGACACCGTTCACCACAGCCTGGAGAGCGAGGACGAAGGGCTTTTGCACATGGTCAGCCATGGTTGGGATTTGGCCATGCTCGGACTTCACCGGCTGCGTGGTGATGCTCAGGTTCGGCTCGATGAGGCGGAATTCCTCGCGGATGCCTTCGACCTCCTTGGCAAAGATTTCATCAAAGCGTGACTGATCGAGGATGACGACCTGAGCGGTGCATTGAGCCGGAATCGCGTTCCGGGCGCTGCCGCCGCGCATGGTGGCGAGCGCGACGACCTCCTCACCGCAGGCGCAGAGGATGCGAGCCATGAGCTTGATGGCATTCGCGCGGCCTTCGTGGATTTGCAGACCTGAGTGACCACCGCGTAGTCCGGTGATTTGGATGGCGAGGTAAGGCTCATCGGGGCCGTGCGCCGCTTCGGTGTAGTCGAGGCTCGCCAGCGTATCGACACCGCCCGCGCAGCCGATGGTGAAGGTGTCGTCCTCCTCGGAGTCGAGATTGAGCATCGTTTTGCCGGTGAGCAGGCCGGGTTGCAGCCCGAGCGCTCCGCCCATGCCCTGCTCCTCATCCAGCGTGAAAAGCGCCTCGATGGGCGGATGTGAGAGGTCTTTCGAAGCCAGCACGGCGAGGATCGCGGCCACGCCGAGGCCATTGTCCGCGCCCAGCGTGGTGCCGCGTGCCCGCACCCAGTCGCCATCGACCCACATGTCGATGCCCTGCTTGTCGAAGTCGAAGTTCAGGCCATCGGCAGCCTTATGAACCATGTCCAGATGAGCCTGCATGATAACTGCGGGACTGCTCAGCCGATCCGGTGACGCAGGCTTTTTGATGATCACATTGCCAGCGCTGTCGAGCATCGACGTGAGGCCATGACGCCCCCCAAAATCACGCACGAAGGCCACCACGCGGTCCTCGCGCTTGGATGGGCGCGGCACGGCGTTGAGATCGGCGAAGCAGTTCCAGAGAGTGTTGGGTTCGAGGGCGCGGATGTCGGACATGACTTGCAGCATAGGCTTTCCAGCCTGTGTTCCAACCAAACACATCAATCACAGGCTAGAAAGCCTGGGCTACACTGTTTCATTTCCAACCCACTCATGAAAGC
>JBEBGU010000675.1:0-3154 GCA_040081325.1 Prosthecobacter sp. | reverse complement strand
TTCTGCATCCTGATCTTTCAGAAGGCGTTCTGAATCAGCCACCTTCTTCTGCAGATCTCGAATCACAGCTTCCTGCTCGCGCAGATTGTCCTCCAGAGTCATGAGCCATGAGGCGTCTGTATTCTCCGTGTCTGGCATCTCCACATTGTAGCCGCGCCCGATGGCACCCCCGCGTGCGAGACCACGGTAGATGATGAGGTTCTCGTCGAGATAGGAGTTAACAAATTTGGACATGCGTCAGGCTTGGTCCTTTTTTTTCTGATCGTCTTCCATCCAGGGCAGGTGAAGCGTCTCGACCTGTTTGGGGGAAAAATACGGTGTGCTGGTGGCCTTGATGATGAGCCACTCGCCCAGCTCTATATCATAGGAGGCTGGCTTGCCCTGCTTTAGCCCGAAGACATAGAGCGAAACAACCAGGAGTGGAATGGCGGCGACGAGAGCAGCCATCATCATATTCGGCTGATCACCATCCATCATCTTGCGGAAAAACATCAGCGATAAGCCCAGAGCGAGCATGAACCACAGTGCATTGAGGCCCTCAAAGCCTGCGATGCCCTGCTGCGTTTCACGGCCTGAATTGGTCTCGTGATATTTGACGCCCTGCTGCTCCATGATTGGGAAAAGTAAAAAGAGAGAGACTCACGGGCACCAGATGTCTGGCACCCGTGAGTCAAACAGAACAGCCAATTAGTTGCCCATGTTCAGGGAGTCCACGTCTGTGCTGCCGCCCGCCGTGCCAAACATGACTTTGACGATGACGAAGGATAGGCCGCCGATGCCGGCGCCGACGAGTCCGTAGAGCACGCGCTCTGTCTGGCCCATCATGAACATCACAGCGGAGAAGATCAGACCACCAAAGGCCAGCACGAGACCGACCATGTTGATGATGTTGATGATGCCGCTGAACTTACCCGTAAGGTCAGCAGATTTGGAGACTGAAGCTGCCGCGAGAGGCATGGAGAACTTGAGGATATTGAAGCCAAGGGTACTGATTGCGATGGAGCTCATAGTGATGAGTTGGTTCTAGTTGTTTTCGGATTTTGGTGTGTGTGAGGCACCCGAAAGTGCCGAGTGCTGCCTTGGATTAGGCCATCCCCAAAAACCTGTGACAGAGTTTTTTTTGAGGGCATTCCCCGCCAGATGAAGGCCGCTTAAAGTGCAATATCCACAAGTTGGAGTCTAGTTGGGCGATATGCTGGAGGTCGAGCTTTCAGGGTAAGAGTGCACACTCACTGTGGGAATTCTGAAATGTCGCCTTGATGACAGCCAGTAACGTGAACATCAGTCACAATGCATCTGAACCGCACTCTCCGAGTCCTGGCCTGCCTCAGCGGGTTATGCCTCACTCTGGAGACATCTCAGGCGCAGTCACTGCATGACGGATTCAAGCCGAGTCGAAATGTTGAGTGCTATTGCGTGGCCTTGCAGCCAGATGGCGGGATTTTCGCAGGGGGACGCCTTTATGAAAGCGGATCTAACAGGCCAGGCTTGATTCATGTCTTGCCCAACGGCCAAGTCGATTTCATGGCCCCTCTAAAAGGTTACGGCTCAGGCGACCTCGTTGAGGCACTGGCCAGCCTACCTGACGGCAGTGTGCTTGCTAGAGGAAATCTCTGGAAGTGGAACGACGAGTTTTGCCATAGCTTGATCAAGCTACACCCCAGTGGTCAGTGGGATCGGAGCTTTGTACACCCCTACACGTCTGTTGGTGATTTGCACTCCTTGCCTGACGGTCGAATTCTGGTCGCGACAAGCTATGGGTTCACCAGTGTTGCAATGCGGCTCCTTGCCAATGGAAGCCCAGACCCTACTTGGCAGCCCGCCGGAGGCCACATTGAGGGCCGTAACCTCTTGCCACTGCCTGATGGTCGGACAATCCTAGCTTCGGACAGCATCATGCGACTCATGCCAGATGGCACCGTGGACCCGAGTTTCACGATCCATCCTGAAAGTGCACAGACTCTAGCTTTGCAGAAAGATGGCAAGATACTCGCCAGCGGTTACTTCCACCAGCTTGGCAGCCTCGGTTTTAGATACTTAATTCGTCTGTATCCAGATGGTGCTTTGGACACGAGCTTTACTCCCGATGTGAATAGCGATGTCTGGGAGATCGAAGTTCAAAGAGATGGGCGCATCCTCATTGCAGGCGGTTTTACGCAGATCGAAGGACAAGCTCAGAAGTATGCGGCGAGATTAAATTCTGACGGCAGTTTTGATGCGTCTTTTCGTCCGCAAAGCTTCGAGTGGCACCACGACTTCAAGGAGCGCCCGGATGGAGTCATCGTCGCGGCCGGAGGGCTCGAAGTGGGGCACGATTTCAGAACACTGCTGGGTCTGATTCATCCAGATGGCAGTGTGGATGCTGATTGGAGTATGCCGTTCAACGCTGCGGTTAATGCGGCAGCCACACAGCCGGATAGCTTGGTCGTGTTTGGCACCAGCAGCGACATCTCGGAAGAAAGGCTGGTGAGGTTGAAAAAAGATGGAACGCGAGATGCCAGTCTGAGCTGCGTCATTGGTGGTGTAGGCATTGATGCAGTGCTGGTGCTGGCAGATGGGGACATGATCATTGGTGGTAGCTTCCACACGGTGAATGGTGATGATCGAGATCACCTCGCTCGAATCAGCCCAACGGGGGCTTTACGGCCTGGATTTGACGGCGCGTTCAACAACGCGGTGAAAGTCCTGCGGCTCCTGGCCGATGGGCGAATCCTCGTGGCAGGTGAATTCACCGAGCATGAAGGAACAGCGCGACCTCACGTCACTCGCTTGCTCGCGGATGGCACTTTAGATCTAAGTTTTGCTGCTTCCACCAATGGCCCCATTGATGCTCTGTCTTTGCTGCCAGACGGGCGCATCTATGCCGCAGGTAGGTTCACTCAGTGTGGGAGTCTGTCTGTCGCCGGTCTGGCTCGACTATCAACCAGTGGGGCTGTGGATACGGCGTTCACACCTTCGATCAGCGGTATCGTGAAGTCCGTTTTCGCTCTGGAAGATGGCGGTTGTCTGATCTGTGGCGACTTCACCCAGGTGAATGGGCAAGCGATGCCCGGCATCGCCCGTTTGGATGGCAATGGCAGCCTGGACATGTCGCTGAACCCCAGAGTGAACATGCAATCTCGTGCAATTCACCAGCGTCCAGATGGTGCTATCG
>JBEBGU010000674.1:0-3158 GCA_040081325.1 Prosthecobacter sp. | reverse complement strand
CGCCACGAAGGACCAGAAGGTCTTCAACGAGATGGCCGAGGCGCTGCGGAAACATGTCCAGCGCGGTGGCAGCACGCCATGGCAGAAGCCGTGACGCTTCGAGAACATGTCCGTTAAACAATCGTGTTTGCGTTCCCGCTGGAGGCGGTGTCGTCTTGGACACTGTTATCCTATGCGCCACCTTCTTCTCACGCTCTTCCTTTTGGGCAGCGCTTATGCCGCCGAAAAGCCCTTCACCCTGCTCACCGACGAGCTTCTCGCGAAGCTCCCCGAAGCCCAGCGCACCGAATGGACCGCCTACATCGCCCAATCGCGTGCCTTGGCCGAAACCGAGCACCGCATCCTCGATGCAGAGCGCACCAAGGCCGAGGCGAAGCCCGCGCCGGGCAATCGCGCCGAGTTTGAGTTCGATAGCGACACGCCCGCCGAGTGGTTCGCCAGCGCGGAGAATCAAAAGCTCGCCGAGATCGTCATCAGCTACCAGACGCCGACCGGTGGCTGGTCAAAGGCGATCGATTACACGAAAGGCCCGCGTCAGCCCGGCACGCACTGGACCTCCCAAACCGGCGACGCCTGGCACTACTGCGGCACCTTTGACAACCGCACCACGACGGAGCAGATCAAGTTCCTCGCCGGTGTCTTCACCGCCACGAAGCGCGACGATGTGAAGGCCGCGCTGATGAAGGGCCTCGACTACGTTTTCGCCGCGCAGTATCCGAACGGCGGCTGGCCTCAAAATTACCCCGTCGAGCGCGGCTACCATGAGGCCATCACGCTCAATGACGACGCGATGGTGCACATCCTCGAGGTGCTGCACGACCTCGCCGAGGGCGACAACCACTTCGCCTTCGCCGATGACGCGCTGAAGCAGCGGGCGCAGGCCGCCTTCGACAAAGGCATCGCCAACATCGCCGCCATGCAGGTCCGCATCGACGGCCAGCCCACCGTCTGGTGCGCGCAGCATCATCCGCTCACGCTCGAGCCCGTCAAAGCCCGCGCCAAAGAGCCGCCGTCACTCAGCGGCGGCGAATCCGCGAACCTCGTGAAGTTCCTCATGCGCAGCGGCCCCACCACGCCCGAGGTCGTCGCGATGATCGAGGCCGCGCTGAAGTGGTTCGACGCCCACCGCCTCACCGGCCTGCGCAAAACGAAGAACGACCAAGGCAAGACCGACTACATCGCCGACCCCGCCTCCACCGACGTGCTCTGGGCCCGCTTCTACGACCTCAAGACTGCCAAACCCATCTTCGCCGGCGCCGACGACGGCATCGTTTATTCCACCTTCCAAGAAATGGCCGCCAAAAACAAAGTCGCCTACGACTTCTTCAGCACCCGCCCCGCCGAACTCCTCGGCAAGGAACTCCCGCGATGGAGGAAGAGGCTGGAGAAGGGAAAGTAACCATTCCGTTAAACTTGCCATTTTTTATGCCTATCCCTCTGTCAAAGAAGTGCCTCAAGATCATGGAACGTTTGTTTGAAGAACCACGACGCTCGCATATCGCCTCTAGATTGGTGGAGGAAGTTTCGGAAAACATCCCTTTCTGCGACAAGCACAAATCGGAAGACATGGACCGCATCCGTTTCTCCGTCATGAAGCTGCTCACTGAGCCTGGGCAAGAAGAGGACTCCGTCTTCGAACTCGCCAAGATCGACTGGCGTGATTTGTTCATGGCTGCTGGCTTTGGCTACACAGCGACGGAGCATCTGAAATGGTATGAAAGTATGTTCCCCAATGAAGCTGGTGGTCGCACTGCTTGGTGGGCGTTCTGGCGTCGTTCTTGAACGAAGATCACTTTTATCACCTGCCTTTATTCAGCACTCCGATGCGCCTTCTCCTTCTTTCGTCATTCGCCATTCTGGTTTCGTCATTGGCGGCGGAGCCGCCCAACATGCTTCTCGGCACGCAGGCCATCGGCGGGCGATATCAGTTCACGCAGGATGAGCCGTTGCTGGAGAGTGCGAAGCTCATCGCGGAACTCGGGTCGGGCATCATGAAGTTCTCGATCTCGGAGCAGGCCTCGTTTGGCCAAACGAAGGCGAATGTGCGCGAGAGCAATCCAGGCCTCAAAACACTCGCCGAGATCGCGGCGAAGGAGCCGACGCATCGCGCGGTGCTCGACATGCCGTTCACGCACGTCTTCATCTGGGCCTATCCCTTCACCACGCATGGCAACGCGGGCACCTTCAAGCCCGCCGAGCGCGATCTGGAGTATCGCGAGATGTTTGACCTCGTCGTGCACCTGCTGCGCACCTACAGCGGCAGCGGCAAAAAATTCTACCTCGGCCACTGGGAGGGCGACTGGCATCTGCGACCGCACTTTGACCCGAGGCAGCCTTTCCCCGAGCACTTTGGCGAGAACTTCCTCGCCTGGCTCAAGGTGCGCCAGCAGGCCATTGACGACGCCAAGCGCGACACGCCGCATCAAAACGTCGAAGTCTGGCACTACACCGAGGCGAACCTCGTCGAGCCCTTCCTCAAAGGCGGCCAATGCCTCGCCAACGACATCCTCCCGCAGGTGGACGTCGATTTCGTCAGCTACTCCTGCTACGACAGCCTCCAGCGCGGCATCCGCGACGATCTCCACGCCGCGCTCGACCATATCGAATCGAAACTCAAGCCCAAGCCCAGCATCACCGGCAAACGCGTCTTCATCGGCGAATACGGCTTCCCCGCGCGACGCTACTCGCCCGAGGTGACCAACCTCAAAAGCATCGAGACCATGATCGCCGCCCTCGAATGGGGCTGCCCCTTCGTGCTCTACTGGGAACTCTACGACAACGAAGGCACCCCCGAAAAACCCGGCGGCTTCTGGCTCATCAACGAAAAGAACGAGAAACAGCCCATCTGGCACACCCACCAGCGCTACTTCGAGTGGGCGAGGAAGCACATCGCTGACTCCCAACAACGCACCGGCAAGCCCATCACCGACGCCGAGTTCCGTGCCGATGCGTTGGAATATCTGCACCGATAGCCCAACTCTGTTCCTCGCGAGTGCATGGAATATTGCCTCCAAGGCATCTCCTGGCCTGTTTTCGCCAAGGTTCTCACTCGAAACCCCTTTCGGTATCGCGTTAAATAAGAATACCAATCATGTCCGCCTTCTCTGATCCCTTTCAAAAAGCTCGCGCCGAATCCGGTGTGATGCAGTGCCCATTTC
>JBEBGU010000673.1:0-3166 GCA_040081325.1 Prosthecobacter sp. | reverse complement strand
GGCCTACAACAAGCGCAAAGCCACGCCGCCGACGCCTGAGATTCTCGGTGCCGATTACGCGGAGAATTTTAATGACTTCCTCAAGGCTGCGCCTGCTCATCAGCCATGGTGCTTCTGGTATGGCGCTGTGGAGCCGCATCGTGGTTATGAATTTGGCAGCGGTGTGAAGAAGGGCGGCAAAAAGCTCACGGACATCGACCATGTGCCAGCTTACTGGCCGGATAATGACGTGGTTCGTAATGACCTGCTCGACTACGCTTTCGAGGTCGAGCATTTCGACAGGCATCTCGGTCGCATGATCGCCGAACTCGAGAAGCGCGGCTTACTCGACAACACGCTCATTATCGTCACAGCCGACCACGGCATGCCTTTCCCGCGCAGTAAAGGCAATGCCAACGTGCAGGCCAATCATGTGCCATTCGCCGCGATGTGGAAGAAGGGGATCACGAAACCCGGTCGCGTGATTGATGAGTTCATTAGCTTCATCGATCTCGCGCCGACGCTCATTGAAGTCGCTGATCTCAAATGGAGCGACACCGGCATGGCTGAGTCTTCAGGTTTCAGTTTGACCGATCTTTTTGCTAACAAGCCAGTCCACTCACGCGATCACGTTTTGATCGGCAAGGAGCGCACCGACATTGGACGCCCGAATGATGGCGGTTACCCGATTCGTGCCATCGTGAAACACGACAGCGTCTTCATTGAGAACTTCGAGCCTACACGCTGGCCCGGCGGCAATCCCGAGACCGGCTACATGGACTGCGATGCCGGCGCGACGAAGACTTTCCTCATTGACGCACATCGAAAAAATCCTGCCGATCCGTTTTGGCAGCTTTGCTTCGGCCTGCGCGCAGCCACCGAATTCTATGATCTCAAAGCTGACCCGGACTTTGTGAAGAACATCTCCACAGATCCACGCGCCACCGCGATGCGTGATCAACTCCACACCGAACTCAAGCAGCAAGGTGATCCCCGCATGGATGGCAAAGGCGACATCTTCGACAAGTATGAACATGCCTCAAAAGGCAACGTCGGCTTCTACGAGCGCTTCATGCGTGGCGAGCCACTGAAGGCTGGCTGGATTAATCAAAGCGACATCGAACCCAAGCCTCTGCCATGATGCATATGGGTCACCGCCTTGATCGTCCTGCTGCGACGACTTCATCTAGTTTCGCGATCATCTCTTGAAGCTTCTCCGGGTTCTGAGCGCTCACGTCTTTTGTTTCACCGGCATCATCTGGCAGATGATACAAGCGATGCAGGCCACCTGAATCATCACGCTTTTTGCGGGTGACTTTGGCCTCTGATTTTCCCTTGGTCTTCATGCGCACGAGTTTCCAGTCGCCCATGCGCAGACCAAAGTTGGCACCGCTGTTGTCTTGCTGGAGCAAATGATCGCGGCCTTTGGCCTCTGATTCTCCGAGCAGAGCAGGGAGCACGTTCATGCTGTCGAGGCAGGCGCTTTCAGCCAAGGGCGTGCCTGTGAGTGCGGCGACGCTGGCGGCGATGTCGATGGTGCAGACGACTTGCTCTGACACACCGGGCTTGATGCGGCCTGACCAGCGCGTGATGAAGGGCGTGCGCGTGCCGCCTTCCAGCACGCTGTATTTGCCGCCGCTGAATGGGCCTGCGGGCTCGTGTGCGCCGAGCTTTTCCACCGCGCCATCAGCGTAGCCGTCATCGAGCACTGGGCCGTTGTCGGAGCAGAGCACGATGAGTGTGTTTTCGGCTAGCTTGAGGCGGTCGAGCGTCTTCATGAGTTCACCGACGCACCAGTCAAACTCGACGATGCTGTCGCCACGAAAGCCGAGTGTGGTGCTGCCCTGAAAGCGCTCATGCGGCATGCGCGGCACATGGATGTCGTGGCTGGCGAAGTAGAGGAAGAACGGCCCGTCTTTGTGCGCCTCGATCCATTCATTTGAGCGATTGATCCATTCGTCGCCGAGGTCTTCATCACGGAATCGCGCGGCATTTCCGCCGGTGTAAAAGCCGATACGACTGATGCCGTTGTGGATCGTCTGGTTGTGACCGTGGCTCCAGTCCAGCTTCAGCGTGCTGCGCTGCGTGATGCCGGTTGGATGGTTTTCATCCGGAGCATCACTGCCGACCCACAGTGGATCTTTTGGATCCAGATTCAGCACGCGATGATCATGCACAAACACCTGCGGCACTCGGTCATTTGTTGTCGGCAGGAGGTGGCAGTAATCGAAGCCGATCTCGAGCGGGCCGGGCTTCAATTCACCATTCCATTCCGGTGCCTTGTCACCCAGCCCGAGATGCCATTTGCCGATCACAGCCGTGGCATAGCCCGCTTTCTTTAAAACAGAGGCGATGGTTTCTGTGCCTGGCCTGATGATCGCAGGACCATTCGGCGGCGCGATGCCCGTGTTCTTTTGCCGAAACGCATACGTTCCCGTTAGTAGCGAAAAACGTGTCGGTGTGCAGGTGGACGCCGAGCAGTAGCCGCTGGTGAAGCGCTGACCCTCTGCGGCTAATTTGTCGATGTTCGGCGTCTTCACCGCCTTCGCCCCGTAGCATCCGAGATCACCGTAACCGAGATCGTCGGCCATGATGACGATGACGTTTGGTTTTTCGGCGGCGAGCAGAGGGCTGAGAGCAAAGAGAAAGGCTGCGTAGAATCGGGACATGTGGAGTTAACGAGTGAATGGCAGAAGCATTTCGCTGAAGTTTGCATCAGCGGCCGCGTTCACATCGCCGCCATGCGCCGCCTTCTATTTTTTCTCTTCACGCTCAGTTCTTCACTCGTTGCTTCACCGCCGAACTTCCTCCTCGTCATAGCAGACGACATGGGCTTCTCCGACCTCGGTTGCTACGGTAGCGAGATCGAAACGCCCAACCTCGACAAACTCGCCGCTGGCGGCCTGCGCTTCTCCCAGTTCTACAACACCGCCAAGTGCCACAGCAGCCGCGTCAGCCTCCTCAGTGGCCGCTGGAGCCGCCAGGCTGGCGACGAGAGCCTCCAACGCGCCGTCATTCTCCCCGAAGTGCTCGCACCCGCCGGCTACTTCACCGCCATGACCGGCAAATGGCACCTCCGCAAACAGCCCACCGACTTCGGCTTTCAGCGCTACTTTGGCCACCTCTCCGGTGCCACGAACTACTTCACGGGCGACAAAACCTTCCGCCTGAACGGCCAGCCCTTCAC
>JBEBGU010000054.1:0-11846 GCA_040081325.1 Prosthecobacter sp. | reverse complement strand
GAAACAGGTCTTCGCCAAACGTGACACGCAGGACATCATCACCGCCGAGGATGTGGCCACGGTCTCCATCATTGAGGGCAAGGGCGCAGGCATCACCGATCTGACCGGTCTGGAGAAATGTGTCGCTCTCGCTTCGCTGACTCTGACCGACAACAGGGTCACCAGTCTGGCCGCCATCAAAGGCCTGGAGCGTCTCCAATTCCTCGATGTGGCCAACAATCAGATCACCGACATCTCCCCACTTGCCACCTGCAAGGCGCTGCAATATGTCGAACTGACCAACAACAAAGTTACCGATGTCTCCCCGCTCGGCGGCATCCCCGCGCTGACCTCGCTTTACCTCGCGGGCAATCAGCTCACCGACGTGACATCGCTCTTCAAACTGCCCAAGGTTTGGACACTCTACCTTGATGGCAACAAGGTCAGCAACCTCCAGGGCATCGGCGCTTTGAAGTGGCTGTCCATGCTGTCCCTCAAAGGCAATCAAGTCGCCGACCTCACCCCGCTGGAGCCGCTGACCGACCTGCAGTTCCTCTTCTTCGACAAGAACCCCGTGGCCGACATCACGCCCCTGCATCGCATGTGGAAGAAGGACAACGACGGCGCGCGCGAATGGGCGCCCTACTGCCAGATCTTCCTCCTCGAATGCCCGCTCAATGATGCATCGAAGAAGCTCGTCGCAGAACTCAAAGCCTCTGGCGCTCGCATTACGCCCTGAGTTCTGGATGCATGGCCGAGATGGCCGTTTCATTCGCTACGCAGACACCACATTCCGTGATCAAGCCCGTGATCAACCGCGCAGGCGTGACATCGAAGCCATAATTCACGGCGCTTGAGCCTTCGGGAACGATACGCACTGTTTGCACGGAGCCATCTGCGGCCAGCCCTTCCATGTGCGTGACCTCGGTGGCGTCGCGCTGTTCGATGGGGATCTCCTTCACGCCATCGCTCAGCGTGGCGTCGAAGGTGGATGATGGCAGGGCGACATAGAAGGGCACGTTGTTGTCACGCGCGGCGAGGGCTTTGAGATACGTGCCGATCTTGTTCGCGACATCTCCGCAGCGCGTCACGCGGTCAGCTCCAGTGATGACGAGATCGACAAGCCCGTGCTGCATGAGATGCCCGCCCGTGTTGTCAGCAATGACCGTGCGCGGCACGCCCTGCTCACCGAGTTCCCAGGCCGTGAGTCGTGCGCCTTGGTTGCGCGGGCGGGTTTCATCCACCCAGACATGAACGGGAACGCCCGCCGCATGAGCTGCATAGATCGGGGCGGTAGCCGAGCCGTGATCGACAAAGGCTAGCCAACCAGCGTTGCAATGCGTGAGGATGTTCACCACCTGCCCCGGCTTCCGCGCGGCGATTTCGCGAATGATCTCAAGCCCATACTGGCCGATGGCGGCGCAAGCTTCAGCATCTTCATCGGCAATCCGTTCCGCTTCTGTCAGCGCCACCTCGACACGCTGATCGAAACCAGCCGCACGAATGCCCTCAAGCTGACGCTGCACTGCCCAGCTCAGGTTCACTGCTGTGGGCCGGGTTTGGACTAGAGTCGCCGCGAGCTTTTCCAACTCTGTCATGTTTGATGCCTCACGAGCCGCCAGTGCCATGCCATAACCAGCGGTAGCACCAATAAGGCCCGCACCGCGCACAGCCATGTCCTTAATGGCATGAGCCACCTCCGCTACGGTACGCAGATCCAGCAGATCGAAGCTCCACGGCAGGCGGCGCTGATCGATGATGCGCACGGTAGCGGCATCGGGCATCCAGATGGTGCGAAAGGGTTTTCCAGAGACGAGCATGGCGCATGTTGCCGCGCATCACGGCGCGCGCCCAGATGATTTTCTAGCCAGAGGGTCGGATTTTTCATTCCATCCTGTCCACCATGAAAAACATCAGCCGTGGTTCCAATGTTAATACGTCGAAGGTGATCGTCGCTGAATTACTGGGTGCGTTTACCTGGGCCGACTGGTGCTGAATACGGCGACGGCGAAAGGTCCCTCAGGCCTCAGCTTTCATGGAGTAGAGATCGGCTTGACGGTTACAGTAGGTGCTTTTGGCGGCTACCTACCTGATAATCGATTCCACAAGCTACGCTTGGCGGCATCGCCAGCTTGGGCTGGGCGTGATTCTTGGGCCGACGACTGGGGGCGTCCTCGGCCTTGATCTTGGCTGCGCTGGTCATCACGACCACCGCCGCCACCACCTTGACTACGGCCTCCACGGCCCTGACCACCACCACCACCGGGTGGGCGACGACCGAGATGACCAAATTGTGATCCGCCGCGTGAATCACGCTGGCGTGGTGGCTCCTCGGAACGCGGTGGCGCTGAGGCGGCATAATTAAAACCTTCGGCGCGTTTACGGATGAGGCCGCGACCGATGAAGCGCTCAAGGCTGCGCAAAGGAGCCTGGTCTTCTGGGGTGATGAAGCTGATGGCATCCCCAATCGCCTGCGCACGGCCAGTACGACCGATGCGGTGAACGTAGTCTTCGGAGTGCATGGGGAAGTCGTAATTAACCACATGGGAGATGCCGTCCACATCAATGCCACGCGCGGCGATGTCGGTGGCGACGAGTACACGCACGGCACCAGATTTGAAATCGGCGAGTGCTTTGAGGCGCTGATTCTGTGAGCGATTCGCGTGCAGCGTGGCGCACTTCACACCGGTCTGCTCCAGCTTGCGGGCGACACGGTCGGCACCGTGCTTGGTGCGAGTGAAGACGAGCACCATGTTCATGGTATTGTCCTCCAGCAGATGGCTGAGCAGTGGCTGCTTCAGATGCATCGGCACTTCATAGACCATCTGGGTCACGGTCTCAGCGGGGTTTGAGCGGCGGCCGATCTGCACAATCTTAGGGCTGTGCTGAAACTCATGCGTGAGTGCCTCGATCTCTTTCGACAGCGTGGCGGAAAACATGAGCGTCTGGCGCTTCTTCGGCATGGCTTGGACGATGCGTTTGATGCTGGGCAGGAAACCCATGTCGAGCATGCGATCCGCCTCATCGAGCACGAGATGCTGGAGTCCGCTGAAGTTACCATGGCGCTGGCCCATGAGATCGATCAGGCGACCAGGCGTGGCGATCACGATGTCGCAGCCAGCGCGCAGAGCATTGATCTGCGGGCGTTCGCCGACACCGCCAAAAACTTTAGCGATGGTGAGCGGCAAGTGTTTGGCATAGGCCAGCACGTTCTCTTCGATCTGCACCACGAGTTCACGCGTCGGCGCGAGGATGAGCACCTTGGTCCCAGGCTTGCCCTGGCTTGCCACGAGACGGGTCAGAATGGGCAGAGTGAAAGCAGCCGTTTTACCCGTACCGGTCTGGGCGATTCCGATGAGATCATGACCCGCGATGATGGGCGGAATGGCGGCGGTTTGGATCGGGGTAGGCTCAGTGTAACCGGCTTCTGCGATGGCTTGGAGAATCTTGGCGTCGAGGCCGAGTGCTTGGAAGGACATTCGTTGAGAGTGGACGCGATTGCCTGATGTGCGAGTGCTCATTTCAGGCGGTCGGCAGCGCTTCAAAGTGAGTTGGTGGGTGAAATGAGTCTTTCCCATCAGCGCGGCTCATGTCAGCATCGTCGTGATTATGAAGACCCTTCTCACCCTCGCTTTTCTCCTGACCAGCACCGCGCTTTCCATCATGGCTCAGCCGGTCATTTCACCAGAGATCGGGGACGATCACAGCGTTGTTTTTCGGCTTCAGGCTAAAATGGCGACGAAGGTGCTGTTGCGCGGTCAATGGGATCGCCAGCAGGTGGACATGGCCAAGGACGCAGACGGTGTCTGGAGTGTGACCGTTCCCCAAGTGAAGGCTGGCGTATGGGAGTACAGTTTCATCGTGGATGGGCTGACGATGATCGACCCTGCGAACCCGGCGATGAAGCCGCAGCGCAACCCGAACACGAGCATCCTGCATGTGATGGGAACGCCGCCCAATGTGTGGGATTTCCAGGACGTGCCGCATGGAGCCGTGCATCAGCATACCTATCTCTCGAAAGCGCTCGGCAGGCAGCGTGAGGCCTGGGTTTACACGCCACCGGGTTATGAGGCAGATGCCGTTAAAAAATATCCTCTCTTGGTTCTCCAGCATGGCTCCGGCGACCGCCATGAAACCTGGGTGGTGCATGGCAAAGCGCATTGGATTCTGGACAACCTCATCGCTGCGGGAAAAGCGAAACCCATGATCGTGCTCATGATCGACGGCCATCCTCAGGGCCAAATCCCGCGTGAGATGGTCGATAAACGCATCTCTTCTCTCGCGGCATTTAAAAAGGAGCTGCTTGAGGATGCGCTGCCTCTTGCTGAAAGCCGCTACCGCTTATCCGCCGAGCGCGAGCAACACGCCATTGCTGGACTTAGCATGGGCGGCTGGCAGTCGCTCAGCACAGGCATGACGCATCTGGATCGCTTTGCGTGGATCGGTTCCTTCAGCGGTGCGGTGGATGAAAATGAAATCAAAGCTGCGCTCGACGATGCCTCAGGTACAAATGCGAAACTCAAGCTGCTCTGGATCGCCTGTGGCGAAAAAGATTTCTTGCTCGACCGCAATCAAGAGCTCATCACCACACTCAAAGCACGCGGCATTCATCATGAATGGCATCTCACTCCGGGTGATCATTCCTGGCCGATCTGGCGGGACTACTTGGCAGACTTTGCACCGAAACTTTTCCACTGAGACCTACAGCTCCTAGTCGCTCGTTTGTTTGCTGATGAAACGTTCATGCCTCCTCCTCATCACCCTGATGGCTCAGGTGTTCGGCGCTCATGCGCAGGCACCGAAAGCCAAGCTCTGGGTATCTCCCTGTGAGGATCTTTGTGCGAATCTCATCGCCGCCATTCAGCGGCAACCTGCTGCGCTGGAGATGCGGCTGGAAGATGCTCTGGTCATGCAGGAGTCCTGTGCCGCAGACATTGTTGTTTCTGCCATGTACGCAGTCCAGTCGGAGCCGGATCAGGTCCGTATTATTTTGCAGACCGCGCTGAAAATCGCACCTCAACGCTCCGCTGCCGTTCGCCAAGCCATGGCTAGCTACAAGCCCGCTTCTCTGATGCCAGCGCCTCAAGAAGAAGTCCGCCGCGCTGAGCTGCCCACCAGTGAACCGCGCATCGAAATACGACGCGCGGTGCTGCCAGATTTCGCTCCGCCGATTGAAATCCGTCGAGCCGAGCTGCCCGACATTCCGCGAGCAATAAAGCGGCTGTGAGTGCTCACTCCAGCTTGCTAAAGACACCACTGGCAGCTTTGACGGAAATGCTCTGGTTCGCCGCATAAGCGCGAGCGGCAGCCATGCGGATTTCAGGTCGCGTGCCGCCGCGTAGCCAGACTTCTAAGGCATCCCGCAGGAGAAAAGAGCCTGGATACATGAGCTGGGTCGTGGTTAAAACTGGGCGCGCTTTGGCTGCTTCAAGATGGGATTGAAAAAAGCGACCACTGATACAGCAAAGAATGATGGCATCTGGTGGTGTCTTCGCTGCAGGAGTGAAGTCGGCCGGAATGTGTTGGTCCATGAGGCCATTGTGTCCGATGAAAGCGACGAGATCATTTTGATCGTCATGCAGAGCTTTCAAGTAAGACTCCAGACACTGCTGGATGTTTTTGCCGCGCCAGGCCTCGGCAATCAGAACACAATCTTTGGTGAGGTGCTTGTAGGTGCGACGGTCCAGAATTTCTAGAGCAGGGTTGGCTTCGGCCTTTTCTAATTTCCAGCTTTTGCTGCGGGTGAAGATGCCTCGGAAGCCTTCTGAATTTCCCCAATAAAGATTGGCCTCAGCATCGTCGCCATTGCCAATTTTTGCTGGCACTGGGGCGATGCCTTGACTGGCATTGTCAGCAAGAGCGACAAACACTCGCACGCATTTTGTATCGGCATGACCGTAACTGATGACCCCGCTCAAAAGAGCAACAATCCAGACGAGTGACCGGCTCATGGAGTGTAAAACTTAAAACTTCAGCTCTTCCTTGAAGATCATGCGCGCTGCCTGAGCCACGTCTTTGTCTCCGCGACCGGAGAGGTTGACGACAATGACTTGGTCCTTGCCCATCTTCGGCGCGACCTTGGTCACTTCTGCGATGGCGTGGCTGCTTTCCAATGCGGGAATGATGCCCTCGATCTGCGAGAGGTCCTGGAAGCCCGCGAGCGCTTCGTCATCAGTCGCGTAATGATATTCGACGCGCTGCATGTCGTGTAGCCAAGCGTGCTCGGGGCCGATGGCGGCGTAGTCGAGTCCGGCGCTGACGCTGTGAGTCAGCTCAATCTGGCCGTCGTCATTGGCGAGCAGCCACGTTTTCGTGCCTTGCAGGACACCGAGGCGGCCACCTTGGAAGCGTGCCGCATGACGCTCGGGGACAATGCCATCACCACCGGCTTCGACGCCGATCATACGCACGTTTGGATCATTGAGGAAGGGATGGAAAAGGCCGATGGAATTGCTGCCACCACCGACACAAGCGACGAGTAGATCAGGCAGTTTGCCCTCGCGCTCCAAGATCTGCTGGCGTGCCTCCACACCAATAATGCGGTGGAAGTCGCGCACGATCATCGGGAAGGGATGCGAACCGAGAGCGCTGCCGAGAATGTAGTGGGTGCTGTGGACGTTCGTCACCCAGTCACGCATGGCCTCATTCACGGCTTCCTTTAGAGTCGCCTGACCAGCGGTCACAGCCACGACTTTGGCCCCGAGAAATTTCATGCGGGCCACGTTCAGTGCCTGCCGCTCCATATCGACCTGACCCATGTAAATGGTGCAATCGAGACCAAAACGCGCACAAACTGTCGCTGTCGCCACACCATGCTGACCCGCACCCGTTTCTGCGATGATGCGCTGCTTGCCGAGTCGCAGCGCGAGCAGGGCCTGACCGAGTGCATTGTTGATTTTGTGGGCACCTGTGTGCAGCAAGTCTTCACGCTTCAGGTAGATGCGTGCGCCGCCGAGCTTCTGGGTCCAGCGCTCAGCAAAATAGAGCGGTGTCGGGCGGCCGACATACTCGTGCAGTAGCCGATTGAGTTCGGTTTGGAAAAGTGGATCTGCCTTGGCTCGCTCATATTCTTCGGCCAGTTCATTGAGTGCCGACATGAGTGTCTCTGGCACGAACATGCCTCCGTAACGGCCAAAGTGGCCGTGTTTGTCGGGCATCACGGGAAGGGGGGCAGCGGTGGCAGTCATGGCAAAAGGGCGCGGAGCGTATAGCATATACGCCGGAAGGCAAATATGAGGCGAACTGAAGTCCAACCGACAGGGAGCACAAACGGCTTGCGCCATCTCCGGCGTGCCCTTTTGATGGCGGACAAGCATGGAGTTCCTCGCCCTCAATCTACCGAACGTCAGTGGTGCCCTCGAACAGGCCAAAGGAGCCATGGCTGGTCAGGGTATGGGTGCCTGGGGTCTGGTGGCTGTTGCCTTCCTCGCGGGGTTGGCCGTGGCTCGCGGTGTGGTCTCTCAAGTGATGGGCATGCTAAGTCTCGCGGCGGCAGTTCTGGCCGCCATGTATGTGTTTCGCCATCGCGCCGACATGTTTGGTGCTTCAGCTTCAAACATGAGCACGGACACCTTGCTCATGATCTCTGGCGGTGCCGGCCTGATCACCTTTTTCCTGGCACGCGCTGCCATCAACATGCTCGCTGGTTTTGGACTGCTCTCTTTTCTGGCAAGCATGACGGGCTGGAAGGCGGGCCTGATCAGCCTCCTGCCATCAGGCGCACTGGTCTGGCTTTCAGCCATGGTTCTACGTCTTGTTGGTAGCGTCTATGGTCTGGAAAATGCCGCCGTCGAGCAAGGTGCCAAAGGCGTGAAGAGTGACCTCGGTGCGTGGGTCGAGCAGTTCGCCCAAAAATTTGATCGCACCTCTATCGGCAAGCTCACCGAGCAGCTCGATCCCTATGACGTGCGTGCCACAGCCAATCTCGCTCGGCTGCTCATCCTCTGGCCGGACAATCGAGTGTGGCAGCAGATCGCCGCGCGTGGTCCTGACTCGGCCAATGCGCTGAACCATCCTGAGATCGCGGCACTGGGTCGGGATGAAAAAGTGCGTCAAGCCATCGACCGTCAAGACTTTGCTGGACTCATGCAGTTGCCGCAGTTGGAGAAGGCCGCCTCGAATCCACAGCTTGAGCCTTTCCTCAAAGGTCTGGCTCTGGAGGAAGCGATGGACAGCATCGTGTACAAGACGCGCTGATCGATGGCGAATGACCCGATTCGTTTCCGCTGAATCGCATCATGCGTCTTCACGTCAGAAACCGCCTTCATGTCCGATAAACCCACTTCTCTCTCCACAGCCGCGCGTCGTCTGCTTCAATTTGCCCGCGCGCACTGGCGGATCGCGCTGTTACAGCTCGTGCTGGCCATGCTTGGCACTTCGTTGATCATCGTTTTCCCCGGCGTGGTGCAGTGGTTTGTGGATGACATCATCCCAAACAAAGACATTCCTGGCATCTGGCGTGCAGGCGGACTCGCCATCGGGGTCTTCTTTCTGCGTGAGTTTCTGTTCTATGTCCGCACTCGCGTGAACAGCGTCTTCGAGCAGCGCATGATCTTTGACCTGCGCGGGCAGCTTCACCGCAAAATCGCACGACTACCGCTGGCCTGGTTCGACAAACAAAGCACGGGAGACATCCTCACTCGCATGGCCGATGATGTGCCCGCAACTCAGCGCGTCATCTTGGAAAGCATCGAGCAGGGCTTTACCTCCATCCTGCAAATCATCATCGCTGGAGTGGTCATGTTTTACACGAACTCACAGTTCGCGCTCATCGTGATGATCCCCACCCCTTTCATTGCTGCTGGCGGCTGGCTGTTTGCACGCTGGGTGGCTCCACGCGCCAAACTAGCGCGTGAGGCTAGTAGCCACATGAACTCGCTCCTGCATGACACCATCACCGGCATCCGCCAAGTGAAGAGCTACACGGCTGAAGACACCAAGCAGGACGATTTTAATCAGGCCAGTCACTTGCTCCGTCAGGCTCAGCAGCGGCTCATGACAGCATGGGCAGTTTACAGTCCGCTCATGGGATTCTTCGGCAGCTTTGGCCTCGTGCTGCTGCTCGGCATGGGCGCTTATGGAGCCATCCAGGGCCAGATCACCACGGGCGAGCTTTTTAAATTCATCTTCCTCCTCGGCTTCTTCTTTGAACCCATCGCGAGGCTGCATGGAGTCAATCAAACCATCGTCACTGGCCTAGCAAGCGCTGAACGTGTCTTCAAAATTCTAGACCAGGAAGGTGAGGAAGATTTGGAGAAAGGCCACACGCTAGAGCAGGCCAAAGGCGCGATCGAATTTCGTGCAGTGACCTTTGGCTACAGCGCCGACAAGCCCGTGCTGCATGCGCTGAATCTGCGCGTGGAGCCAAGGCAAACCGTGGCCATCGTCGGCGCGACCGGCTCAGGAAAATCGACCCTGTTTCAATTGCTCACCCGCTTCTATGAGCCGCAATCAGGCAGCATCACTCTCGATGGCCGACCGCTGTCTGATTACAGCCGCGTGTCTCTGCGTGATGCGCTGGCTTACGTCACTCAGGACGCCTTTCTCTTTGCTGGCACCATTCGTGATAACCTCCGCCTCGGTGATCCTGCGGCTACGGATGAGCAGATGTGGCACGCACTCGATCTCGCCTGTGCAGAAGAGTTTGTTCGGCGTCATCCCGATGGTCTCGAAGCTCAGGTCGGTGAGCGTGGCGTCATGCTCAGCGGTGGCGAGCGGCAGCGCATCGCCATGGCGCGTGCCTTTCTCAAAGATGCACCGATCCTGCTGCTGGATGAAGCGACGAGCGCCGTGGACACCAAGTCCGAGCAACTCATCCAACAAGCCCTCGATAAACTGCGCCAAGATCGCACCTGCATGGTCATCGCCCATCGTCTCAGTACCGTCGTCAGCGCGGATGTGATTTATGTCATGCGTCAGGGCGTCGTGCTAGCCCATGGCCGCCATGAGGAGCTGGTACAAAGCTGCGCGTATTACCGTGAACTAGCCAGTCTGGCGCTGCTGTGATCTCCATGCGGCTCAAAGCTCACGCGCACGCATTCCGGCTTACTGCGATCACTCCGGCACAGCCAGTGCCAGCGGCGGATCTCGGTAACAAACGATTGTGGAGCACCACTGAGAATGCGGAACTTCCCGAGCAGCTCACCGCCCTCCTGCACATTGACTGAGCGCGCTGCCACAGAGCCATTGAGCGTGCCGCCGGGCAGCAGTGTGACCGTGCCCTCACAGACAAAGTCGCCCGTCGCATCACCTGCGATAAAGATCTCGCGCGCTTTGACCTCATGCAGGAAAGTCACCTCGGCGCGTGCGGCCACTTCCACTCGGTTTGCCTGCACATGATCCGCGATCAGGCCTGACTCTTTAAACACCCGACTCTCAGGAATCTCAGCACGCGAGATGGACTCCACGCGCACTAACTTTTGCAGACACACTGGGCATGTCGGCGTCTTGCAATCACCCGCCGTGGCGATGGTGAAAAAGAAGTCACTGCGCTCACTGGACAGATTTTGCATCACCGCATACAGAGCCGAAGCATCCACCGTCTCGATGCGATGCTCCTGCGCCGCGAGAGATGCCGCTGGAGTGAAGCCGCCAGGGGCAATGAGAATACCGCGCGCTTTATTGGCCGTGAGCACCTCACGCGCAAAGTTCATCACTTGGGTCGGATTCGCGCCCCACTCATTCCACGCAGCGATCTTCACGAGCGCCCGCTGCGGATAGGCCGTGGTGGGATTTTCGATCATGGCAAACGCCACCGACCCATCCTCCAGCACCAAGGATCGCGCTAACTCGCAGCCGCTGTGCGCCGCGATGGCCCGCACCAGTTCCGCCACACGCATCCAGTCGAGGCTAGCGATCAGCTCCGGCGTCCAATGGTCCTCACCAGCCGTGATCAACTCTCCCCGCTGGGAAAAGCCAGCTTCAGCGAGAGTGGTGAAGGGATCGAGCATGAGTGAAGATAGACCATTTACGCTGGAGCAGTGCAGCATGGAAGTCTGGACTTTCAACATCTGTCATCGCGCCTTGCTTCCACATCTCTGATTCCCTAGTTTTGCCTCGTTATGAAATACCTCCCACTATTCCTTTTTTGCACCTGCCCGTTACTGGCTGCTGACACCACCCCTCGTGATGCCCTCTTTGCCAAAAGCGTCGAAGAGATGTTCCCCGCGCTCGTGGAGATCCGCCGTGACATCCACATGCATCCCGAGCTGTCGAATGAAGAGGCGCGTACGGCCGCGCTCGTCGCGAAAAAGCTGGAGTCACTTGGACTCGAAGTTAAGACCGGCATCGCCAAGCATGGCGTCGTCGGTTTGCTCAAAGGTGGCCAGGAGGGGCACTGCGTGGCCGTGCGTGCAGACATGGATGCGCTGCCGATCAAAGAACTGCGCAGCGTGCCTTATCGCTCCCAGAACCCCGGCGTCATGCACGCCTGTGGTCATGATGTGCATGTCACCTGTGCGCTCGGGCTCGCCGAGCTGCTCAGCAAGCATCGCGATCAAGTGCGCGGCAGTGTGAAGTTCCTCTTCCAGCCTGCGGAGGAGGCCATGCCTGCGACCTTCAAAGGCGACTGGGGTGCCAAGCTCATGGTGGCGGAAGGCGTGATGGAGAATCCAAAGCCAGTCGCCGTCTTCGGTCTGCACACCACGGCCATCGTCCAGCCCGCCGACACCACGGATGACGGCGTGCATTACTTAAAGGCAGGCCAGATCGGCTTCACACCAGGCATTGACAATGCGAACAGCGACCGCTTTCACATCATCATCCGTGGCAAGATGGCGCACGGCTCAGCCCCGCACAAAGGCGTGGATGCCATCGCCGTTTCTGCGGAGGCGATCATGGCACTGCAAATGATCAAGAGCCGCCAAACA
>JBEBGU010000672.1:0-3167 GCA_040081325.1 Prosthecobacter sp. | reverse complement strand
CGATCTCGGCTGGTCATCCAGGCGCAAAGGCGTCTGCATCGGCAGCGGGAACGAGGACGCAGTTGAGGATCTTTTTGTCGGGTGCGATGAAGGGCACGACATCAAAAGCAGCCGCACGCAGCGAGGCCTCTAGGAAGGCGCGGAACTGGGCAACCTCGACCGGCGAGTCGGCGATGTGGCGGTCTTTGGCGTAGCTGAACCACTGGCCGTAGATGTTTTGCCAGGGCTTGCCCTTCAGAGGTTGGATGGGCGCAGGGGCTGCTTTCACTGGCAGCGGCAATTCGAACGCCCACTGGTGCTCATACTTGCCAGCGGTGAGTGCAGCCCCGGCGAGCGCCGAACCAACGATGGTGAAAAAGGCAGCGCGACTAAAGCTGCGAATGAAGCTCTCGGGGCGTTTTTGGCCGACGTGCTGGAGTGCCTCTGCGAAATCTCCCGCTGTCTGGAAGCGCTCTTTGAGATCGGGCGCGCAGGCTTTGCAGATGACGCGGTTAAGATCGAGCCAGAAGGGCCATTCTTCATCACTGAGATTGGTGGGGACTTCGGGGAATTCGAGGCGGTCTTTTCCACTGCTCATTTCATAGAGCACTTTCCCCAGACTGTAGATGTCTGCCTGCGCGGTACCGGGGCCTTCAGGCGGCACGAAGCCCTCGGTGCCGACGAAGGTGCGCTCGCCTAATCCGGCGACGAGGCCGATGTCAGCGAGTTTGCAGACGCCACCGCAGAAGATGATGTTGGAGGGCTTGATGTCGCGGTGGGTGAGGCCGCGATTGTGCATGAAATAAAGGGCATCGGCGAGATAGACGCCGGCATCCCGACAGAAGACGACGTCGAGCCGGCCATGGCGTTTCATGTCGGTGCCTAAAGTACGCGGGACGTAGGTCTGAACGCTCTCAAAGTTAGGCCCTTCTTCGGCATCGTCGGCCAGCTCCATGACGCAGTAATAAAAGCCGCGCTTCTCATTCCAGCCCACATGCAAGATGTGGACCAGACAGGGATGACCGCGCGAGATCGGCTCAAACTGCTGGATGCCCTGGAACTCGCGATGAAACGTGCGCGTCAGCTCAAAATCCTCACGCCAGACGATTTTCACGGCGCGGTAGGCTCCGGTGACACTCTGCGCGAGCCAGACCTCACCATAAGCACCGGAGCCGATGCGCTTGATCAGGGTATAGTCAGGGATGACGAGATCGTCGCGATGCGATGGCGGGCCGCTATCCATGGGCCGTGGGCCCTTGGGCGCGGCACGCGGTGGTGCGGGGAGTTCGACGATGGTTTCCGCCTGCTGGGGGGCCGCTGCTTCAACGGGCGCGGGTGCGTCCGGTGGTGGCAGGTCGGGTGTGTCGTCGGTCATTCGGCAGTGCTAAGGATACGCAGTCTGTGAGCGAGACACAACATTCGTGTGAGGCAGAACACAAAATCATGGTGAGGATGGTGGGCTAGGCGGCTTGACTGTTAACCTATTCAATCCTGCATGAAATACACACGGATCACGATTTGCCGACTCGCTCTCGTCACAGAGTTCCAGGTGTTCCTCCAGCCAGATCAGCGTCGTCACCCGATAGCGCAGTTGCTAGACGGAAGAGTTCCAATCTGCGAAGGTGAGACGTTCTTATCTGGGGGGATGACTGAGGCAATCAATGCGCTGTTTGTGCATCTGAGTGAGGCGATGGTGGAGATCTGGAGTTGAGAAAGGAGCGGATGTTTCGTTTACTGAAGCTGCTTTCCCCAATCATCCCCAATCATCCCCATTCTATCCCATGCCGACCATCGCCGTTCTCGGAACTCTGGACTCCAAAGGAGCTGAACATGCTTATCTCGCGGGTTGCATCCGCGCTCGCGGTCATGAGCCGCTCCTGATCAATGTAGGCAGTCTCGATGAGCCGACCATTCACCCTGAGGTGAGCTCAGAAGAGGTGGCGGCGGTGAGCGGTGAGGACTGGCAGGCGGTCTTGGCGCGGCAGGACCGTGGCGAATGCGTGGCGCTGATGGCGCGGGCCGCAGCGAAGTATGTGAGCGGACTCGTGGAGGGTGGACGCATTCAGGGCGTGATCTCGCTCGGCGGTGGCGGTGGCACCGCAATCTGCACGGCGGCGATGCGCGCGCTGCCCATCGGTTTCCCGAAGGTGATGGTGAGCACGCTGGCGAGTGGCAATACCACGCCTTATGTCGGCACGAAGGACATCGTGATGATGCCGGCCATTGTCGATGTGGCGGGGATCAATCGAATTTCTCGCGTGATCTTTGAAAACGCGGCGGGAGCCATCTGCGGCATGGTGGAGGCTGCGGAACTGCGCAAGCAGCGCCCGGTCTCCGACCGCCCGCTTATCGTCGCCAGCATGTTTGGCAACACGACGGCCTGTGTGACTGAGGCCAAGGAATTGCTGGAGGCGGCGGGCTATGAGGTACTTGTCTTTGCTGCCACTGGCAATGGCGGACGCGCCATGGAGTCGCTGATCGAAAGTGGCATGGTCGCGGGCGTGCTGGACATCACGACTACGGAATGGGCAGATGAACTGCTGGGCGGCGTGCTCAATGCCGGCCCTGAGCGCCTGGACGCGACTGCGAAAGCCAAGGTGCCTGCCATCGTCACACCCGGCTGTCTGGACATGGTGAACTTCGGCGAGCCGCAAACCGTGCCTGCGAAGTATGCCGGACGCACCTTCTACCATCACAACCCGCAGGTGACGCTGATGCGCACCTCGCCGGAAGAGTGCGCGCAGCTCGGGAAAATCATCGCCGAAAAAGTGAATGCCTACACGGCACCCGTCACCGTTCTGCTGCCGCTGAAAGCAATCAGCGTCATCAGCGCCGAGGGAAAAGCTTTCCATGATCCGAAAGCCGACGCCGCGCTCTTCACCGCGATCAAAGAGCATCTGCGTGCTGACATTCCCGTGATCGAGATGGATGTGGAGATCAATGACACTGTCTTTGCCACAGCCTGTGCTGAAGCGCTGCTAGCTAATATGAAAGTCTGAAGCTGGCCTGCGAAGCCTGGGTCCAGCGAGGGTTCTAAACTCTCAAGGCTTGACTTCGGGTATTGATTTCTGTCTTTCAGTCGTAGAAAGGAAGGCTGGGTGGCTTCGTTTGAGTCACCCTCACTTTCCTCCTTTTCCACCACCCCAACACCATGACCCCCGAAGAAGCCAAAGCTCAGCTCGATCACC
>JBEBGU010000053.1:0-11872 GCA_040081325.1 Prosthecobacter sp. | reverse complement strand
GTTCCTCAACGCCGTGGCCGTGCGCGGCCTCGCGCAGTTCGACGATCCTGCCCTCGGCGAGAAAATAGCACGCAGCTACGCGAGTTTCCACGCCACCAATCGTCCCGCGGTGCTCGACACCCTGGTCGCGCGCCCCGCCTTCGCCCGCGCGTTGCTCGCCGAACTCAACGCCGGCCGCTTCCCGCGCGCCGATCTCACCCCGTTTCACGCCCGCCAGATCCGCAGCTTCAAGGACGCCGCACTCGATGTAGCGCTCGCTTCGGCATGGGGCGACTACCGTGAACCCGCCGCGGACAAAACCGCGCTCATCGCCCGCCTCAAATCCACGCTCACCGCCGATGCGCTTGCCACCGCCGACAAAGCCCGGGGCCGCGCGGTCTTCAACAACCTCTGTGCCGCCTGCCACACGCTTTACGGCCAAGGTGGCAACATCGGCCCCGACCTGACCGGCGCCGGTCGCGACAATCTCGACTACCTGCTGGAAAACATCGCCGATCCCAGCGGCGTGGTCAGCGCCGACTTCCGCATGAGCCTGCTCACCCTCAAAGATGGCCGCGTGCTCAGCGGCGTCATCGCCGAGTCCAACGCACGAACCGTGACGCTCCGCACCTTGACCGAGTCCCTGACCCTTGACCGCAGCGACATCACCAAAACCGAAACATCCCCCATGTCCATGATGCCCGAAGGCCTCCTCCTCGCCTTCCAGCCCGATCAGATCCGCGACCTCATCGCCTACCTCATGCATCCCGTGCAGGTGAAGTAGTGGAAGGCAGCACCTGCCTCCACAGACCACAACTTCCTTTTCAAAGCTTGTAGCTCACCTTCTCGTCTGTAGAAATATCGACCCATTTGCTCTTCCTCAAAGCGGCGACCAAAGCAGCGACATCGGCCTCCGATAGTTGCTTGAAAAAGAGAGCCATAATCATCGCCTGGAGCCGCTTGAGCGTTTTAGGACGCCCATCTTTTTCATCTGACTTGATCTTATTGAGCCGCTCAGTCACTCGCTCCAGCCGTTCCTTGGGTGAGAGGGTCCTGGCATCCATGAGTGTCGGAATCTTGGCAAACACTTCATCCCGCGCTGCCAGCACGTTCCTGGTTTTGAGATAGTTCACCAATGCATCAAAGGCTTTGTCCTTGGACAGGATATGGAAGAATGCACTGGCATCCTCTGCCGCTTGAAGTCCGACATGGTAGGCTAGGACCAGATCCAAAGCATTCTTGCCAGTGCAGTCGGTCCGAATGAGATCTACCTGACCTTTCGCTTTCAGACATTCCTCCAGCAAGTCCATGGGCACTTTTTGCTGATGCCTGCCGACCACCAGCACCACCTTCACATGAAGTTTGTTCTGGATCAGTTTCAGGTCGATGTCCTGGACGTTTTCATAATCGACAAAGATGTAGTTCGTGCGGGCAGGAGTCATGGCAGCAGGTTTCTTATTCATTCACATCACGGCATAGGCCATCCAGCATTTGCGTGATTTTTTCGATCTGGCGTTTGTTGAGAGATGTCGGCTTCTCTTCATGGAAAAACATCAGCGTCTGGGAGACCCGACGGCCTGAAACAACTCGTGGATTATGACACTTCCCCGGCACTACCTCCCAGCCGGGGATAGCGATGATTTGCTGTACAGGCACATCATACCCACAGACCTCCTTCACTTGCCGACTCATCCATTGGGCGCAGCGGGCCACCTGCATGACGGTTGCACGATCATCGGCAAAGCGTGGCCAGATCAGCCGCTGGCCATCAAATGTCACCTTGGCTTTGGTTCCAGTTTCTTCGTTGGGTTTCGACCGCGCTTTCGTCTCGATCACCACCAGCCCCATCGGTCCCACAGCGACATGGTCGATGTTCTGCTCGTAGCCATTCAAGGTCATAGGGATGTCATGAAAGATCGCGTAGCCTAGTCCTGTCACCTTTTGGAGTTCTTCCGCCACATGCCTCTCTCCCAGATAGCCTAATTTCTTCTTGGCACGGCTATCCAGCAGCTTAATCACACGATTCACGATGACCGCAGCCGACACGGCTAAAAGCGTCATCGAACACAGCAGCAGTGTCAGCAATTCAGTCTTGGGGAAAGCCAGTGTGACAACAACCGGAATCAACATCAGCCCGAGCGACACGACTGTGCCATAGAGAAGAGTGTTCATCACCTCGTCCAGTAAAGCCTCAACCGACTTGCTGAGCGACTCACCCGGCCAGCGCAGTAGTACAAATTCCTCTGGTGGCACGACCCGTCTTTTGGCCTTCTGCCGACGGAACAGCCACATGGCGATGAGCGCATAAGCGACAAAAATGGAACCTATCAAGGTAAAGGCGTAGAACTGCGTCATTGGTCGAAAACGTGGTGATATTCACACACTAAACCGCTCCCCGTCCTGATGCGCTCGGCCGAGGGTGACGAGGCTTTCGAGGATCTCTTGGAGGTCGGGGGATTTGGCGCGGGAGAAGGCATGGGTGAGATCGGCGGCGGTGACGGGGCGCGTAGTTACTCACCGAGGAGACTGCGCATGATGGCGACTAGTTTCTGTAGATGGTCAAGTTTGAGTGTTGCGAGATCAACATCAAGAGCCGCAACTCTCATTACATCAGCCTTATAAAGGTCTTGTTGGTTCATTCCTTCTGTAAGCCACCGCTTGACCTTATTTGTGAATGACATTTTCGGCGGCAATTCCGCTGTTGAAAGCCATTCGTTGAATCCAGCTTCGCTGAAAGTTGGCTGATCCAAGTACTTCGCCAACGCTTTGAAATACGCATCCTTCGGAACTAAGTCTTCAAACTCGTGCCCTTCATCTAAAACCACGCTTTGACCAGCGCCTAACTTTTCGATCTGATTCTTCCAGCCCTTGCCAGTATCCCCATCACAGAATGCTACAGCCTTCGATCCTTGAGCTTCGGCGATGCGAAAAAGATTTGAAACATTTCCATCGCCACCGGATTCGATGAATATCGAGAATGAGAGCAGGGAGCCAACATTTTCAAAACCTGGAAAACCAGCATTCTCAAGTCGATCCAAAAGAACGGGGAGACACAGAACCTCAGTCCGGCCACTTACCACCACTGTAACTGGAGCGTAGAGTAAAGAGTCCGCAGGAGACATTCCTAAACTGGATCTAACACTCGCATAATTCCCAGCATAGGAGCTGTTTTCAACGATTGTAACTGCTGATTCTCCGTGCGGTTTGCGTTTCAGAAGTCGAATGCTTTGAGGACGCATGCAGTTCACCATACATGGACTGTGAGTAGAGTAGATCACCTGAATATTTGGGAGACTCGCAAGCTCTTCGAGGTAGCGACGCAATGTATGCTGGGCATCGGCATGAAGAGAAGTTTCGGGTTCGTCCAAAATAAGAAGCGTTGGTTCATCGCCAAGATTTTCAACTGCGAGGCGACCAAGAAGATCCACCATTCGCCTCACTCCCGCACCACGGGTGCCAAGTGGCGTGGAACATCCATGTTCATCAATCAAATTTAGAAACATCAACTCACGCTTATCAGACGTGTTCTGAAACTTAAACCTGAAGGGCAAAGTAGTTGGGAGCAGTTTCTGTAGTCGGCGATTTAATCGTTCTTCCGCCTTCGAAACTGCTGCCTGGTATGCTAAGGGACTGAGCTTTGATAGCGCTTGAACTGAAAACCCAGACGCAAAGGCTACATTAAGGAACCTTTTTTCTGTGGAGTTCGGATCATTAAGGTAAAGGTTTTGACGGATACCTTCGTCAGCCGACCCTTGATCTATATATATAACTTTGGGCAATTTTTGACAGCTGGCCTCATTCTCAAAATTCCCGCGACTCGGACCAAATTGGAAGGTGCTGCTCCTCCAACGCTTGGGTGCGAGTTTGATCTTATAGACTGCAACAACAGGCTTGCCATCATACAAGGAATCAAAGGTGGCGTTGCATTGTAAATCCTCGTCTTCATCCCAGGGCTTTTTAGGATCTGTAAGGCGATCAAAGTTAACGTCCATTTCACCGGCAACGTCGTCAATTGTCTTTGCACACATCATTCGAATGATCCGCAATAGCGATGTTTTGCCGACATCGTTACGCCCTGTCACTATAGTTACGTCTTTCTCGAAAGTGATTTTAGCTCCAACAAAAGGGCCAAGGTAATGAATACTCAATTCACGCAGATTCATGGAAGTGTTTTAGAAGGTCTGAAATCTAGTTTACAATAGTTGAGAGAACTGCTTTGACTCCAAAACGAAGTGGGCGCGGCGGTAGAGGTCGATGAAATTGGTGCTCTCCGCCCCCGGCACCTTCACCGGGAACTCAAAGCTGTAGCCGCTGGCGTGGGAGTTTGACGGTGCTGACACGCCCAGGATGTGCGCCAGCCCGATGAGGAAGCTCTGCGAGTTCGCCCGTTCATTGGCCTCAGCCTTCTGCCAGTGGTCGATGAACGCTGCGGGGGTGGTGAGGGAGGCGGACATTCAGGGAGTTTCTTATGGAGACGCCCCCATGAAAGCGGAGGCAGCCCGGAATGGCAAGGAAAGGTGGTGAAGGCGTTGTTGACGCGAAGTCAGCAAGTGAAGGTACGAAGTCAGCAAGTGTTGACGCCAAGTCAGCAAGTGATGGTACGAAGTCAGCAAGTGTTGACGCGAAGTCAGCAAGTGATGGTACGAGGTCAGCAAGTGTTGACGCCAAGTCAGCAAGTGATGGTACGAGGTCAGCAAGTGTTGACGCCAAGTCAGCAAGTGAAGGTACGAGGTCAGGAAGTGCTGACTCCAGGTCAGCAAGTGACGGTACGAAGTCAGCAAGTGCTGACTCCAGGTCAGCAAGTGACGGTACGAAGTCAGCAAGTGATGGTACGAGGTCAGCAAGTGTTGACGCCAAGTCAGCAAGTGAAGGTACGGGGTCAGCAAGTGATGGTGGGGAGTGATCAAGTGATGGGGGCGGCTCTGGCGAACTCAATCTTGCGGGACCACTTCCGCGAGCAGTCATCGACTCTGCCCCCATCTTCGCCATCCGCCTTCAAAGAACGGCTTCAGTTTCAGGCTCTCAACCAATAACTCTCAACTCCGATCCCAGCTTTGCGCCTCCCGGCATTTCACGTCCTTCAATGGCAGATCCAGCGCGCGGCCGGACATCTGGATCTCCATCAGAGACAAGGTGAGCGAGACTGAACATGAACCGCAGGCTCACTCTGAATAAGAGTGAACCAATAGACAAAAACAAGTTGCTCACGCTTACCTTGCCGAGTATGAGAGCGGCCCTCCGATCCCGCGCGGTTAGCTCAGTGGTAGAGCATTACCTTGACATGGTAGGGGTCACAGGTTCGAACCCTGTACCGCGCACCATCGGAGACAAGCAGCTTCAACCCATAAGAAGCTGCGAGCTGAAGGCCTGAATCAAGGCCGCGTCCCGCTTCCTCATCGGTTCAGTCCATGCCTCACACGCACTTCACGGCAGCCCGTGTCTCCATGGCTTCCCACACGGCCTCGACCACTCGCATGTAGCAGACGCCTTCCGTGAAGTCAGGTTTAGGACGCGGGGCAGATGGGTCGCGCACGGCCTGAATGAAGTCACGCTCCACGGTCCACTCGCGCTGCATTTCATACGGCACGGGCACGATCTCCACGGCACTGCCGGGTTTGCCGAGCGTGATCTCATCTGTCACAAAATCATAGCTGAGCGTGCCTGCACTGCCGAAGAGCCAAAGCTTGTCTGTGGGCGCATGAGCGGCGACTCCGCTGAAGAGCAGCGTCGCCTCCAAACCACTGCGGAAGCGCGCCATGACGTGTACAAAGTCCGGTGTCTCCACGTCGTAACCCTGGCGGTCAGGGATCAGCACGTTACCGCGTGCTTCGACCTCGACAATGTGGCCCAACCAACGTTGCAACACTTCAGTGTAGATGCCGAGCGTCAGAATCTGCACGCCGCTGACCTCTATCTGCTGACGCCAATGCGCAGGCTGGCTCGCATCAAGCCAAGCGGCGCTGAAACTATGCAGGAGCGCGTGGTAAGGTGTGCCTATGGCTCCGTCTGCCAGTAGCTTTTTCATCATCTCACCGCCCTTCATGCCCTGCGGAGCTGGGCAGATGGCGGTGACGAGTTCTGGAAAGGTCAGCGCCTTTTCCCACATGCGCTCCGCCTCTTGAAGGGAGGTCGCCATGCGCGCCTGAGTGAAGACATGCTTGCCGCATTGCAGACCGTAACACGTCGCGTCGTGATGCATGTGCGGATGGGCACCGACCCAGACCACATCGACATCACCATTGTCCACGACGTCTTCCCAGCGGGCGATGGGTTTTGCCTCGGGCGCAAAGTCACGACAAAAGGCCTCTGCACTGGCCAGAGTCGAGTTCGCGACAGCGGTGATGCGCACATTGGGCAACGCTTGCAGGCCAGGCAGATGCCGCTGCTTGACGATGCTGCCTGCGCCTACGATGCCAATGCGAATGATCCGTTCTTCGTTCATGATCGTATTAGGCAGAGAAAGAGGCCGGGAAGCAAAGGTTTGATTCGAGCTTGGCCTGATCGTTTCTCAGTGAGACAGATGACCCATGCAGATCCTGCACCTTTACCTTTCGCCTGAGCACAACTTCTTCGGTCATCACGGACAGCCCGCCGGGCAGGCTCCGATGGTCGAGGTGGACTCGGTCGAATGCGTGACAGGCAAGGGTTTAGTCGGGGATCGCTTCTTTGATTTCAAAGAGGACTACAAGGGCCAAGTCACCTTCTTTAGCCATGAAGTCTATGAGCGTCTCTGTGAGCAATTTCAGATCATGGGCGTGCCGCCTTCTGTCTTCAGGCGCAACATCATCACCAAGGGTGTGGATTTGAATGCGCTGATCGGCCAGGAGTTTGAGGTGCAAGGCGTGCGCTTTTTCGGCACCCAGGAAAGCGCCCCCTGCCACTGGATGAATCAGGCTTTCGCCGAAGGTGCGGAAGACGCCATGAAGGGCCACGGCGGACTGCGCGCCAAAATCCTGAGCGATGGTGTGCTACGCCGAATGTAGCTGCCGCACGGTGAGTAACAGCCGCCGGATGCAGGTGATGATGGCACCCACCAAGATGACGATGAGCGCGATCTTGATGCCGTGAATGTTTGCATCGGCCACTTGCGTGACGCGCCAAAACTGCTCGGCGGCGGCAGTCAGCGTGCCGATTGTCAGCACGGCCATGCGATGCTGTTTGGCCATCGGTCCCATGAAGCTCTGCTTACCCGTGAGCGTGCCTTGGAGCAGCCGCAGGTAGGCAGTGCCCATCGCCATCACAGCGCAGGCCCAACCGAGGGGCAGCTCACTGAAAAGCTTGATCACCCCTGGCTCGACATTCGTGCTGTAGCCTGCGCCGACGAGGATGAGCACGTCAGCGACGCGATCTGGGGCTTCATTGTAGATCGGACCGGTAGCACTGGCCTTTCCGCCTTCCACAGCGACCATGCCGTCCATGAGATTGCAGACGAGCCTGAGTTGGATGCAGGCCGCTGCGCCGATCCAGAGTAATGCAGCATCTGCTGCAGACTTCATATCCGGTGCAATCCAGAAGCAGGCCATGGCTCCCATGGCGCAAACCATGCTCAGCACCGAGATGGCATTGGGTGTGATACCCGAGGCACAGAGGCCTTTGGCCAGCGAACGCGCCCAGGCTGTGTTGCGTGATTTCAGTTCGCGGCGCGGGCCATGTTCTTTGAGCGTTTCCATGAGCCGATGTTAGCGACCTGCACAGGCTGAATGCAAACGCAGAATCAGGCGTGGACTGTGGAGAAAAAACATTGACGCTCAAAATCACCCGACGATAGCAGACACAATCAACTGCCTACCATGCCCATCGGTTTCGCTATCACTGCCATCCTGACGTTAGCTCTAAGCTTCGCCTGCCTCAATGCGGTGAGGGACCCAAAGACATGGCGCCTGCGCTGGATAGATTTCCTCGCCATCATGGACTCAGACTCAGATCGTGATGCCAGAAAATCTCATGAGAGGCAAATGGCCATCATGTGCGGGATACTTTTCTTCCTGTTTCTCGCTGTTTCATTCAGTTGCGCCTACTGGGCTTATGTTGAGATTCTGGAAAGCCGACGGGAAAAAAGCTCCATTGAGCGTGAAATGGAGATGGGGAAAAAGGAAGTCATGAAGCAAGTCTTTAGAAAGTGATCTCCGCTAGACAATTCAAACTCGACGCTCCCAGAGGAGCGTGGTAGCGATTTAGCAGCCCGCACGAGATAGAGTCGGGTCCCCATCACAGACCTCATGGCAGCCACTCCCACTTCCTCTCAGCCCATTAGTTCTCAAAACGAGTTCAAGATGCCCGTTCGGCGCATCCTGCCTTATCTGAAACCGCTGAAAGGACGCTTCATCTTGGGCATCCTCATCGGTGTCGCCGCTGCAGCGTTTTACCCGATCATCATTCAGTCGTTCGAGATCATTTTCTCTCTCGTGCTGAAAGGGCAAGCCAATACAATGGGCAAGAGCTTTGATTTCTTCGGTCTCAAAATCAACCTCGCCGAGCAGTTTGGTGTGGCTAATGACACAGCCGTCAGCCTCAATGTTGTACTCATAGCCTGTGCCTGCATCCCCGTTTTGTTCGTGATCCGTGGTACACTCGAGTACTTCAATAAATACTGCCTTGCTTGGGTGGGAAACAAGATGCTCTACGCCATCCGCAATGACGCCTTCTCCAGTATCCTGCGCCAGTCGCCAGCCTTTTTCAGCGGCACCAAAGCCGGTGAACTAATCCAGACCGTCTTCAATCAGACCAGCGTCGCCCAGCGTAATGCCGTGCAGTTTGTGCAGCTCATCACCTCCAGCCCTTTAAAGGTCATCGCCATCTTAGCGATGTTGTTTTGGAAGTACCCATTTTTTACTTTCATGAGCCTCTTCGTCTTCCCGTTGTGCGTGCTGCCAGTACTACGTTTAGGCAAGCGTGTGAAGAAGTCCGGCAAACAAGAAGAGCAGCAAGCCGGTGCCATGCTTACCGCGATGCATGAATCCATCGGAGGCATCCGCCTCGTCAAAGCCTATGCTCGCGAGTCCTATGAAGTCGCTCGCTTTGAGCGCGCCAATGCCGCCATGAGCCGCAATGCCATCCGCTGGCAGCGCGCCTCAGAAATGGTCGGGCCGATGGTCGAATCTGTGGCTTCTCTCGGCATCGCCGCAGGACTTATTTATTGGTGGTATAAGGACTGGGAGGCAGAAAAATTCCTCACCGTCATCCTCGCCTTAACTCAGCTTTACCCACCTGCGAAGGAACTCAGTAAAGTAAATCTGCTCCTGCAAAAGACCGCGTACGCTGTCAACAATGTCGTCAGTCTGCTCGACAGAGTTCCCGATATTCGTGACGTGCCAAACGCCAAAGCTCTCCCGCGAATCAAAGGTGCCGTCAGCTTTGAAAACATTACCTTCACCTACAGTACACCGACTGGTCAGCGGCTGGAAAAGGCGGCCGTGAGCGGCGTCCATCTCAATCTCGAACCCGGCAAATTTTATGCCCTCGTCGGCCCGAGCGGGGCGGGTAAGAGCACCCTGTTCTCACTCCTTCTGCGCTTCTATGATCCTGATCAGGGCCGTGTGCTCATGGACGGCATTGACATCTGCAGCGTCACTCAAGACAGCGTGCGTGGAAACATCGGCATCGTCAGCCAAGACACGTTTCTCTTTCATGACACGATTCGTGAAAACATCCGCTACGGTCGGCTTGATGCCACTGAGGAGGAGATCGTCGCCGCCGCGAAAAAGGCCCACGCGCACGACTTCATCATGCAGATCCAGGGCGGCTACGGTGCAGTCGTCGGTGATGCTGGCTGCAATCTCTCCGGCGGCCAGAAGCAGCGCCTCTCCATCGCGCGTGCGGTGCTGCGGAACGCGCCCATTCTCTTGCTCGATGAAGCTACCTCCGCGCTCGATACCGAGACTGAGCGCATCATTCAGGACGCCATCCACCAGCTCACTGAGGGTCGCACCGTGATCGCCATCGCTCATCGCCTTTCCACCATCATGGAGGCGGATCAAATCATCGTCATGCGTGATGGCCGAGTCGATTCGACAGGCACCCACGCCGAGCTGCTCGCCAGCAGTGAGCTGTATCAGAAGCTCAATGCGCTTCAGTTTCACGAGTAATGATTCGGCCAGCGAACGAATGGCTTCCTTGAGCGCGTTGGTTTGCTCTCATCATGCTCACCTTTGACGCCCACCTCGATCTCAGCCTCAACGCCCTCGAATACAATCGCGACCTGCGCCTGCCGGTGCATGAGATTCGGCGTCGCGAAAAAGGCATGAGCGATCTCAAGGGCCGCGCTGCGGGCACCACGGCTTTTCCTGAAATGCGGAAAACTGAGATGGGGCTGTGCGTGGCCACTCAGCTCGCCGGCTGCATGACCGGCGCGCGCCCCATCGCCAACTGGATGTCACCCGAGCAGGCCTTTGCGCAGACACAGGGTCAGCTTTCTTGGTATCGCGCCATGGAGGAGGATGGGCACATGCGGCAGATCACCGACCGGCAGGGACTGGAAACCATGATCTCACTTTGGACGGATGGCACACCGAACGACAACAAGCCCATCGGCTACATCCTCAGTCTCGAAGGTGCCGACAGCATCCGCAGTGTCGGGCATCTTGAGCGCCACTGGCAGCAAGGCCTGCGCGCCATGGGACCAGCGCATTATGGCATTTGTCGTTATGCTTTAGGCCATGATCAAATCGGCGGCCTGCCAGCTATCGGCAAGGAACTCATCAACGAGATGGATCGTCTCGGCATGATTCTCGACGTCACTCATCTCTCCGACGGCTGCTTCTGGGACGCACTGGAAATATTCCAGGGAAACATCTGGGCCAGTCACTCAAACTGCCGCGCGCTCGTGCCAGACGTACGCCAGTTCAGCGACGATCAAATCAAAGCCCTCATCGAACGTGGTGCCGTCATCGGCGCAGCATTGGATGCTTGGATGATGATCCCAGGCTGGACTCGCGGCAAGACGACACCGCAGTCCTCTGGCCTCAAGCTCGAAGTCATCTGCGATCACATCGACCATGTTTGCCAACTCGCAGGCAACACATCTCACTCAGGCATCGGCACCGATCTCGACGGTGGCTATGGCACCGAGCAGACGCCTGAAGATCTGGACACCATCGCCGATCTCGCACGCATCCCCGACATGCTCGCCAAACGTGGCTACAAGCAGATCGACATCGAAAACATCATGCACGGCAACTTCCTCAATCTGCTGAGGAAAGCTCTCCCTTAGAAATCAATCACGCCGCTGCCCGGATGGCGAGGCGTGATACCATTTCCCGCACATGCGAAGCCTTGAACGCACGCGGACGAAGGATGGCGAGGCTGCGCGAAAACGAACCCCATTTGAGGATGCTGATGTTCACCTTTCGAGTACCCCACTGATTCATCGAGCTGGTCGTCGGCTTGTAGAGATCAATCGTGCGTGTGCCCACAAGCGCAGAGCCATAGTCGTCCACGATGTAGAGACTCGGGTCGCCCTGAATCTGGAAAACCGTGCCCACCGGATACACCGACCAGTCAGCGGCAGCGCTGCGGACCTGACCGTGCAGCAGCTTCGTCCCAGTAGCGCTGCGTGCTCCATACTCCAGATGATCCCCCTCCGTGTGGGTATAGGCCGTGGTTCTCACGCCTTGGATCACATTGCCTGTCGGCACAGTGGGTTTCGGGGTGGCCTTGGTAAGAGGCACTTCTCCAGCAAAGGAGTTCACACACAGGACGGCGAGGCAGAGGAGGGTGGAGCGGATCAAATCGTAGTGGGGGTTGTTTCAAGCGCGCCGAGCCAAGAGGTTGAGTCCAGGCCGGGGGGCGCGCATGGTGCCGGGGTAGGCGGGACTGTCAACCCAACGTTTCCAGGCCGTAGGTGACCATTCCGTCGGGCAATCCTACTTATTTCTGTTTCTAAGCACTCCGCGGA
>JBEBGU010000671.1:0-3181 GCA_040081325.1 Prosthecobacter sp. | reverse complement strand
GCACCTATCGTGGGGCTTTGGCGAAAATCACCGCTGAGCGCGATGCCAAGGCCGCTCCACTGCTCGACCTCTATCTGAAGACCCTCGATGGCTATGTAGCCGAACTCACCAAGGCCGGCAAAATCGAGGAAGCGAAGCAGGTGCAGGCCCTGCGGGATGCCAAAGCCACGCCGAAGCTGGAGACGGAGGCCAAGACGGCGGCTCCAGCACCCGTCACCCCCGCTGATGGTCCCGCCACCTCGAAAATGTCCGAACGCGAGGTGGCCGAATGGATGCTTTCCACGGGCGCGGAAATCAGCGTCGAAGGCAAGAGTGGCATCAAGGACGCGGCCTCCCTACCAACGGGCAGAATCACCATCACAACCGGCAGCATCAACAGCGACAAGACCACCAACGCAGAACTCGCCCGCCTGTCTGTCTGCCGTGAGATGACCACGCTCAGTTTCAACTACCAATTCCCGGATCAAGGCGTCATCAACCTCGAACCCATCCGCAAACTCACCCAGCTCTGGACACTGAAGTGTGATCCGCCACGCGATGACGTCGGCATGGAGATCATCACGGGATTGAAGAACCTCACCTCGCTCAGGCTGGGGAAGACAGAGGGGAAAGAGATGGAAAAAATCACCGCCATCAAAGGGCTGAAGTCCCTCAGGTTTGAGGCGGTCTCATCCCCCCATTTCGCAGCACTCAAAGATTGCAAAAATCTCCGCCTCCTGCATGTCAATGGGCGTCCCCCCAACGTGCGAGATGCAGATGTGGTCGTCCTCGTCGCCGCGTTGCCGGACTTGGAGGAACTCACCCTGGGAGAGAACAACAACCCAGCGCCGATCACAGATGCCGCGCTCGATGAGCTGGCGAAGCTCAAAAAGCTAAAGGGACTGTATTTAAAGGAAACCAAGGTCAGCGCCGCGGCCCTGGAGAAACTGCAAAAAGCGCTACCTGACTGCAAGCTGACGAAGTAAGCCCACTCCGAATTGTTCCATGAGTAGCTCATCCTCCAGTTCCAAACCATCTAAAGGCTGGCAACCGCCAACCTTGGAAGAAATGCAGGCCATGCTGCCGCAGTATCAGCTTGTTTCTTTGCTCGGACGTGGCGGTATGGGCGCGGTGTATAGAGCTCAGCAGGTCTCGTTAGACCGAGCGGTGGCTATCAAAGTGCTGCCGGGTGATTTGGTGGACGATCTGGATGGCAACTTTGCCGAACGCTTTAAAAACGAGGCGCGGACGATGGCGAAGATGAATCACCCCGGCATCGTGAAGGTCTTCGACTTCGGTGAAACGCAGACCGGATTGCTCTACATCGTGATGGAGTTTATTGATGGCACAGACGTGTCGAAGATGATCCAAACTCAGCGTCGCCTGCCAGCCGATTATGCTTTGGCGATCACGGCTCATGTCGGAGATGCGCTGGCCTACGCGCACAAGAATGGGGTCATTCATCGCGACATTAAACCCGCCAATATCCTGATCACTCAGGAAGGCGTGGTGAAGGTGGCTGACTTCGGTTTAGCCAAAGCGAATGATTCCAATCTGCGCGGACTCACGAAGACGAACATGGCCATGGGCACGCCTGACTTTGTGGCTCCAGAGGCTTTTTCTCCCGGCACGGTGATGGATGGCCGCGCTGATCTGTATGCGATGGGGGTCATGCTTTACCAAATGCTCACCGGTGAGGTGCCGCGTGGGATGTGGGACATGCCGAGCCTCAAAGTCGGCACGGATCCTCGTTACGACGCCGTGATTCTCAAGGCCATGGAGGCGGACCGCGAGCTGCGCTACCAAGACGCGATGGAGATCCGCCGTGATCTGGATGTGATCATGACCAGACCGATGGTCATAGAGGAGCCGAAACCAGTCACCGCTCAGGTGCGGCAAACGGTGGTCAGCAAGGCCAGTGGCAGTCAGCCGGCCAGCGGCCCGCGAGCCTCACGGCCCATGCCACGGCAAAGCACGCCAGCGCATGTGGCCCCGGTTAAAAAGAAATCCAGCAACACGCTGATCTACCTCGCCGTCGTGGTGGTGGTCGGCGCGCTGGGGGGACTGTTCATGTTCTCGGGTGGAAAGCAGCCGTCCAAGCCTCAGCCATCCGTTGCTGCTGACACCGCCAGCCAGACCAGTCGCACCACGCCGGTGCCTTCTTTGCCGGGTCCGGTGAATCTCATCGCCCTCGTGGATACCAAGCGCGACTCGATCAAGGGAGAATGGGAAGTGCGCGCGCAGGAACTGGTGCTGAAACTAACTTACGGGCCGCAGCTTCTCGCCTTCCGCCACACGCCGCCTGAAGAATACGATTTCGAGATCGAATTCACCATCAAAGAAGGAATCCAGGAAGCCAGCCAATTTATTCCACTGCAGGGCAAATCCATTCTATGGAAGATGGGATTCAAAGGCGGCAATCCGACGTTGTTCGGTTTTGGCCCGGACCTGGACACCATGAAAATCGATGCACCGACACGCCAGGAAGCCGTGGTCACCCGGTCACGGCTGCTTGCAGGCCAGCGCTATCGTAGCCTGGTCGAGGTGCGCAAAGGCTCCCTGCGCGCGCTGCTCGACGGACGGGAAGTGCTGAAGTGGAGCGGTGACTTCAAACGGCTCAGCGGCAGCCCCGATTACGTCATGCCTGATCCCAAGTGCTTCGGTGTCGGCGGTTGGGGCGGCGGCATCATCTTCCACAAGGCTGAAGTCCGTCCGCCAGGTTCCGTGCCCGTGGTGGACACCACGCCACCGGAGCCTGCTGCCGGAGCCGCACCAGCATCTGGCGGCGCGTGGCGACCCGTATTCACCGATGCCATGAAAAAGCGCCCCGGCGTCACCGAACTGCCGGACGGCTGGATGCGCGTGGGAAAGACTTATCTTGATGCTCCACGTGGTAAGGACATGGCCATCCGTGCACGCATGCGCTTCACTGGCGGGACTTATGTCTGGCCCATTCGTTTTCGGGATACTCCAACCAAAGGACTGATGCATTACGGGTTGAGCATCACGCGCGATGGCAAATTTCTGCTCTTTCGCCGCGTCCTGAATGGTAGCAAATCGTCGAGTGATGAAAAATCACTCATGGAGGTCAAGGCTCCGCGCCCGTTCGCGGAAGGCACCGAGTTTGATCTCGAAGTCTCGGCGCACGGAGATCGCCTCCAAGTGAAGCTCGAGGGCGCGACGAGCATTGACGTGCGCGACA
>JBEBGU010000670.1:0-3181 GCA_040081325.1 Prosthecobacter sp. | reverse complement strand
GGCCAAGGCGTGATGAACGGTGGGCTGCAACACGCGAACCATGAGCACACCACGCTGGATCGAGTCGGGCCGCGAATGCTGGAAGAGGAAGTCGCCCACGATGTCACGCCAGGCAGCCAACACCTCCTCAAGCTTCAAGCGATCACCAATACCCGCCTGAGCCACCACCTTTCCGACGAGATCAGCGACGCTGAATGTCGGCAGCTCAATGATCGGACCTTCATCGAGATCACGCCATGCCGAGATCAGCGCGTGACGGCGGCGCTGGCTGGCTGTGGGTAGGCGGTTGGACATGCCTCTATGATGAACAGGGGCCGGGGGATATGCGAGAGATTTAAGCAGTCAGCGAAACTGTGCATGGCCTGATAAAGGGCGGATTATCCACACTTCCCTTGATCGTGCTTGATGACGGTTTTATGAAAGCCCGCATGAAACTCTCGAAGAAGGCCGAATATGCGATGCGCGCACTGCTGGCGATGGCGCGTGATCCAGAGACGCCGACCTTTGCGATCCAAGACATCGCCGCGAGTGAGCGCATACCGCTCAAGTTTTTGGAGCAGATTCTGCTGGCACTCAAGAACGGCGGGCTTCTACGCAGCAAGCGCGGTGTGGGCGGTGGCTACCAATTTCAAAAGACGCCATCGCGCATCACGCTGGGAGAGGTAATCACTCTGATCGATGGTGCCTTCATTCCGATCTCCTGTGCGGGTGGTGAGAATTCGACCTGTGATTGCGGCATTACTGGTAGCTGCGGACTCGGACAGACCTTCTCCCTGCTGCGCGAGCAGGTGAATGCATGGCTGAACACGACGACGCTGTCTCACGTCCTGGAGCGTGAGAAGCGTGACTCGGTGACCTTTGAGATTTGATCTGAGTTCTTGTTTGCCTGGAGAATGAAGCGCGGCATGATCGGGGCAACCATGAACCATAACGTCTATTTTTGGCTAAAGAATGACCTGACTGCCGAGCAAATCACCACCTTTGAGGCGGAACTCTGCAAGCTACCCAAAATGGGCTACATCACGTCTGGCTCGGTCGGTAAACCTGCGCCGACAGAAGAGCGCCCCGTGACCGATCACAGTTTCAGCTACACTTTGACTCTGAGCTTTAAGTCCATGGCCGACCACGATTTCTATCAGAAGGATTGCCCGGATCACAAGCACTTCGTGGAGACCTGCAAGCCGTTCTTTGACCGCGTGATCGTGTATGATTCGACACCGATCGAATAACTAGAGCCTGAGGAAGGCGCGCTGACGGTACAGCCAGAAACAGAGCAGCCAGAGCACGGCGAGCACGCTGGCTTTTTCAATGACCGGCCCCCAGGGCAAGGCAAAGAAGGAGGCCATGCCGTGCTTCGCGAGCTGATCACGAATCCAGCCTGCAGCGAGGCTGTGCATGACGTAAATGAAGATACTGTTCATGCCCACGACGACGAGTGGGAAGACGAGCCGCCTTTGCCCAGCGATCTCGACGAGCCAATAAAAGAACGTCAGCATGATGAGCACCCAGCCGCCACTGAAGAGTGCCCATGAAGGCGTCCAGATGCGCTTCACTATGGGACAACCAACGATGCCGATGACCGTGCCGAGCAGAAGGCAGACGGCGGCGGCGGCAAGCAGTCGCCCGCACTTTTGACCAGGGCTGCGAGTGCTCGTCAGGAGAAAATTTCCGGTGATCGCGCCGCCTAGCATGGTGGCGAGTGAGGGCACAAAGTTAAGCGTGGTGTAGCCGCCCGCATTGACGATGAAGGGCTGCGCTTGAGGCAGCAGATTGAGGAACCAGCGATCAAAGTCAGCGGCAGCATTCAAACCTTTGCTCCAATGCCCGAAGAAGCCTGACAGCAGGTCTTTATCAGAGGCACCGATCGCTGCAAAATCAAAACCTGCTCCGGGCAATGGATGCTGAAAAAACCAGAACCAGTAACCGCCCAGAATGAAAGCAATGGCCGCTGCACAATACTCCCAGCCAAGTCTAGCAAGGATGGAGAGGAAGATGTAGCCGAGACCAATCTGGGCTAGCACATTCGGAAAGGACCAATTCGTCTGAGCATCTTTGGAACCAGTGGAGAGCAGTATTGCAAGCAGCACTAAGATCACTGCGCGAGTCAACGCATGCCAGGTCAGGCCAAAGAACCCCTGCCCTTCCTCTTTTCTCCGCCGCACTGATAGAGGCACGGCGATACCTACCATGAACATGAAGCTGGGCTGAATAAGATCCCAAAAAGTGCAGCCCTGCCATGGGGCGTGCGAAACCTGATAGGAGATCTGCTGCCACCACCAAGAGTCGGGCTGGGTCTGGGCCATCTTGGCTAATCCCAGGCCTGAAGAAGCCATGAGGAGCATGATAAATCCACGGAAAGCATCGAGTGAGACGAGGCGCTGGTTGGGAGGCATGGGCAGAAAACGCTCCTCATCCGTCTGGCTTTTCCTTCTCTGATTCATATTAACAAAAAACCGTCCGAGTCATCCCTGACCCGGACGGTTTTTCGCGATAATTTATCAGGCGACTGAATCCTATTTTTCCACCCAGCGCACGGCTTCCATGAGAAGTTCACGAGCAGAGTCGAGACCGAGCTTTTGACGGATGTTAGCTTTGTGAGCGTCCACCGTTTTGGCACTGAGAGTGAGCTTTTCAGCAATCTCATGGGAGTCGAAACCGCGTCCGACCATCTCAAAGACTTCGAGCTGACGGTCGCTGAGCATACGGCCAGGCTCTCCACGCGCTCCAGAGCGCGGACCACCGCCAGTGACGATGCTACCCAACAAGCTAGCGCTGAAGAAGAACCCACCACCAACCACTTGGCGGATGGCCATAAGCAGGCGTGATGCAGGCTCACCTTTCATGACATAGCCCATAGCACCCGCGCGCAGACTGCGCTCGGCATAGACGTTTTCGTCATGCATGGAATAGACCAGCACTAGCAACTCTGGGTAGGCCAGCTTGATCTTCTTTATCTGGTCCACTCCGCTGCGATCTTTGAGCGTAATGTCCAGGATGATTGCGTCTGGCTTCAGCTTGGCAAGCTGCTCCATCGCTACAGATGCGTCTTCGGCGGTGCCGACGACTTGAAGGTCGTCCAGACCCTCCAGCATTTTTTTGAGTCCTTCAATGACGACGGGATGATCGTCGAGGATATAGATTTTATGTTTCACGGTGTTTGTCTTTTGGGTTTGGGTTGGGG
>JBEBGU010000052.1:0-11921 GCA_040081325.1 Prosthecobacter sp. | reverse complement strand
TGAAGGGATCGCCCCACTTGGTCGTCGTCAGTAAGATTCCGCTCCGCGATGCCAAAGGCCGCGTGATCGGCGTAGCTGGAGTCTCCCGCCGGATCGAGCAACTGCGCTCCGCCCCCGACTCGGCAAAGCGATTGGCTGCCGCCATCAACCATCTGCACCAAAACAGCAGCGAACCCCTCAGCACCGAGCTACTCGCCCAAATGGCCGGCATGTCCGTCAGTCAGTTTGAGCGCGTTTTTCGCAAAACCCTCGGCACCAGTCCCCGCCAGTATCTGCTGCAAGTGCGCATCACCAAAGCCGCCCGCCTCATCGCCGAGACTGACAGTAGCATAGCCCTGATCGCCTTGGAGTGTGGCTTCTACGATCACGCCCACTTCACCCGGGTCTTCCGACAGCAGACCGGACGAACCCCCGTCGCCCACCGCAAGCGCTCCCGAGGAAAAATATGAAGTGAACGATTCAGGAAAAACCTGTGATGGTCCTCACTGCGACCCAGGCCAGTCGCGCCAGCGCATGAACTCCCGAAATCGTATTGCCAGCGTCGATGCGACTGATCGTGTCAGGCGACACGCCGCTTTTATGCCACAGGGCATGATGTCGTGCTCTCGCAATGCATTGCCCTAAGCTGGCGATCAGGGCTTTTGCTTTTTCAGCTCGACATCCGTCCACGGCGTTTGGCGGCGCTTGGAGTCGGTGCGGGCTTTTTTGACTTCGTCGGTGGTCACGGCGCTCGCTTGGTTGTCCCAGGCGTAGCGGATGAAGCTGACGATCTCGGAGAGGCGATCATCACGCACCACGCCGAGAGCGGCGGCGGGTGCCATGAAGGCGGCTTGGTAGGTTTTGCCTTCGATGGGGCCCATGAGGCCGTTCATCAGCACGGGCAGAAGGCCGTGGATGGGGCCTTTCACACGCGCACTGCCTGCGAGCGGCGGCGCGATGGCTAGCTCGGTGCCGGGAACGAGCGTGCCTTTGCCATCGGGGCCGTGACAGGCCACGCAGGTCTGGAAATAGAGTGTCTCCCCGCCTTCGATCTTCTTTTGCTGATCCTTGGGGAAATCTTTGGCGAAGACGAGGCCGCGCTTCCACTGCGCAAAACCGTTGTTCCACCGGGTGGCGAGCGCGGAGGCCTCTGGATGGCCTGCGAGGGCGCTGCCGTCCTGGAGCGTTTTCATGAAGGGTGTGGGGTGTTTCCAAAAGGTGACGCAGGCGGCCAAGAACACGCCTTCATGGCCCAAGTGACGCTTCAGCAGCGCATCGGCAGCGGGGACGACCACGGCGTCATCTTCCGCGAAACCGAGCGTGAGGATGAGTTGCTTGGCGACATCGCCATCTTCTTCTTTGAGAGCCAAGGCGGCGAGCTGGGGCAGTGTTTCGCTGATGTTTGATTCGCAGACCTTCACGGCGGCGGTTCGCACCTTTGCATCTGAGTCGTTGAAGAAGTCCGTTTTTACCACGCCGCAGCCTTCGAGTGTCCAGATGGCATGAAGTCGAGCCAAGGGATTCTCATGCTTCATCGCCATTTCGATGAGCGCTGGCACAACGGTCTCGCGGTCCTTTCTCAAGATGATCTGCCTCTGCGCTGTATCACGCCACCAGCCATTCGGATGCGCCAGATGCGCCAAAAGGTCTGCCGTGGGCTGTTTCAGCCGGTTCGGTGCCGCATGCGGCATGGTGTCTGTTGTGCGGATGCGCCAAATGCGCCCGTGCTGGTTCACGGCGGCCAGTCCGGTCTCTTTGGTGAACTTTCGGTTCGCCGGGTTCATCCACGGCGCATCCTGAATGATGCCGCGATACATATCGACGACGATCATGCTGCCATCTGGTGCCAGCGCGGTATTCACGGGGCGGAAAAGCATGTGCGACGAGACAAGAAACTCCTCCGTGCCGTGGGCGTTGCTGAATTTCACCCGACCGTTCTCGTGAGTGAGCTTGGCCCGACGGACGACATGAATGGTGGGGTCACAGACGAAGTAGTCGCCGCTCCACTCGGCAACGGCGGTATCACGATAGATGCTTTGTCCGCAAGCGGAGGTGAAGGTCTTCGATGAGGCTGCTTTGCCACCGCGATCATCGGTCTCGCAGATATTTTTGGCATTCAGAAAGCTCATGTCCCAGGAGAGGCCGAGATCGATCATCGGGGCGCTGCGGAGTTTGTCGCCGTTGCGCTTGTTGATGTGCAGCCAGTAGTGCCGCGCCAGATCGAAGCCGAGCGCGGGATCGGTGTTCGTGGAGTAAAAGAGTCGCCCTTCATCATCATGCGTGATGCCCCACTGCGCCCACAGCGGATGGATGGGCTCTGCTTTCCAAGCACCATCCGTGAAACGGTAGCGCTCGTTCGCGTAGCTGAGGTAGATGCGGTTATCTACGTTCCAAACGAGGCCGCTGTTCTGGTGCTCCACGCTCTTTCCAGGATCACCCACCTTGCCTTTGAAGAGTTCGATCCTCTCATCCGCGATGCCATCACCATTCGTATCGCGATAGCTCCACACGGCAGTGCTATCGGTCTCCACAACCGCGATGCGATCATCCAGCGGTAGGATGGCACGCGGCAGATTGAGTCCATCCACAAAGATCGTGCTCACATCCATGATGCCGTCGCCATTCGTGTCGGTGAGCCGTTTGATACGACCATTCTTGAGCGACTTGGTGCCGGTGCCGTTCTCGTCCTGCATGTAGCTGCGCATTTCGGCCACATACATGGCACCACTGGCATCCCAGGTGACAAGGACCGGCTCCTGCACCATCGGCTCACTGGCGATGCACTCGGCGACGTAGCCTGCGGGCATCACGAAAGTCTTAGCCTCGTCTGCGGGAGAAAGTGGCGTGGCAAAAGGATCTGCCGCCAGTGCGGAGATGGCGGTGAATGAGAGGAGGAGGGTTCGCATGGGGTTATTTTGAAATAGCGGACAACATGTTAGAGATGCCTTCAGCAAACATCTCTGCCGCTGGTGGGTGTGAGCGGAGCCACATCTCTGGCTCAATGACTTCCAGCTCCATGATGGCAAGGCGGCCCGCGCTATCTCGCACCATGTCCACTCGACCGTAGATCGGCATCGGCTGACAAGAGGCAAACACCCGCTCTGCCAGCTCGATCTGGTCTGGCGTGGGGTTCAGTGGCTGAACCGTGCCGCCGTGATCATCCTGCACACGAAAGTCTCCGCTTTTGGGTTTCTTCCGCACCGCATGAGAGTAGCGACCTGCGAAGACCATGAGGGTGTCCTCACCAGTGCGGATGATGTCCTCTTGGAAGGGCTGCATCAGCATGGCTGCATCAGCGAGCAAGGCCGTGACCTGCGGCTGATGCGCTGCGGCACACAACCGATTCACGCGATAGGTGTGACGAGCGCTGCCGGACACGCAGGGCTTGATGACAGCCTCGTCCCACCCCGTCTCCTCCAGCACTTCACGGATGGAACGCCTGCTGCCGCGCTCAAGGAAAACCGTGGGCACCACGGGGATGCCGCGCGATGCGAGATCAGCCAGGTAATGCTTGTCCATGTTCCAGCGCACGGTGCCGAGTGGATTGCAGAGGAGTGTCTGCTGCGAGACACGATCCAGCCACGCAGAGAACTCGCTGAACCGATAGAAGTAATCCCAGGTGGTGCGGAACACGGCGCAACGAAAGTTCGTCCAATCAATGCTGGCGTCAGCCCAGTCCACGCGCTGCGAAGTTAGGCCGCGACTAGTGAGAGCCTCACGCAACAGTCGATCATCATGCAAGATGTTGCGCAGATACCAGTCTTCTTCGGCGGCTGATTCTGCCGTGTATCGGCGATCTGTGAGCAAGGCTACGTCAGTGAGAGGCATAGGATTAGGCAGGGGTTCAAGGAGCTTATTTCGCTGTGCCTAGCGGGCTTTGCAAAAGCTCCGATGCGCTGGGAAATGATTTTGGCACCGGCTGCGAGACTTTGCCCCTCACCGCATACTCCACGCTGCGATTCAGCAATGTTTGGAAACCGACGCAATCCAGCGCTGTCTGATCCGCATCCCCACGCCAAACGTGCCCGAGGGTGCAGACTACCACACGCCCTTTTCCAAAAGGCACCTCCCACAGCACCGGCTCGTGCCGCCCCGTGCCTCGTTGCTTTTCATCACTAAAGGCACTGGCGAGGATGGTGACGTTCTCCGCCGGGCCGCGCATGTGATGATACAGTTCATCCTTGTCGTGCATCCACTCGATCGGCAGGCCATTCAAAATGGGATGCTGCGGCTGACGATGCGTGACGATGAAGGGATGCTTGCTGCCGTGGCCAGAGCTGTCGCCTACACAGCACTCGCCCGTAGTCCCGTCGTTATTGATGATGAGACAGCGGCCAAAGCCCCCTTTGCGCCAACCGAGACCAATCATGGCATTGAACTCAGGCCAGTTGGTAAAGCCGTTGTTCGCCGCATGGATGAGCACCACACCGCCACCGCCGCGCACGTAGTCCACAAAGGCGGTTCTCATCGCTGGGGGCCAATCGGGTCCGTTGTAGTTCAGCACCACGGCTTTGTGTTTGGCGAACTCGATGCTCCAACGCGACCAGCAAGCATCCAGGTCGGGTTTGAACACCTTCACTAGCGCATCGTATTTCGCTTTGGCTTTGAGATAAGCAGCGTCTTCGACCTTTGGCCGCTGTGGCGGATAGCCAGCCTTGTCCTCGGGCGCGGTGGCAACTTTGACTTTAAACAGACCAGTGGATTCGAGCTTGGCCTTCAGCGCCGTGGTGGTGCGCTGCCAATCATGGTTGTTCCGGCCATCGAGGATGAGGATGGGGTCGGCAGCAACTGCCATGGAGAAGGCGACCAAGAAGATAAGAGCTTTTAACATGCCCACTACTACTCGGCAAAGAGTCTGACTATTTGCGGCAATGCCGCCAATTCGTGTCATGATCCTGCCATGAAAGGAAAGCAGCTACAGATCCAGTTTTTCACCTTCCTTGCCGATCCAGCGGGCTTGCAAGTCATGTTCGATCATGTGCCGGAAGTCTTTTTCTTTGTTAAAAACCGCGAAAGCCAACTCATCAGCGGCAGCCAGAATTTGCTCGACCGCCTCGGGGTCAAAAGCAGCTCAGACATCGCAGGCAGGCCTGATAGCGACTTCTTCCCCGAGCATGTCGTGCGGGCGTTCCATGCAGATGATCAGCTCGTCTTCCGCAGCGGCAAGCCCCTCATCAACAGGCTGGAGGTCTGGTATGATGAGCAGCGGAATCTCGACTGGTTCATCACCACCAAAGTGCCGCTGCGCGGCAAGAACGGCAGAATCGTCGGCCTGATGGGTATCACCCGCCGGGATAAGAGCCGCAGCAGCCATGAAGCCGAATCCGACATCGCTACCATCTGCGCCCATGTGAGAGAGCACGTCAGCCACATCCTTACCATCGCCGAGCTAGCCAGAGCATGCGCTCTCTCCGAGCGCACCCTATTCCGAAAAGTTCGCCAAGCACTCGGCATCACACCTTACGAATTGATGCTCCGACTGCGAGTCCAAAAATCAGCCGAGACACTGATCCTGTCCAATGCTCCCCTCATCGAAATTGCACTCGCTCATGGATTCTGCGATCAAAGCACCTTCACGCAGCATTTCCGCAAGCGCACGGGTATGACGCCAAGACAGTTTCGACAGCGGCACAAAGGCTGATGAGTGAGGTATTCGCGCCCGCAACGCATCGCCAGCATGGGGCGGCACCGATTTGGCAACGCCTTCATCCCCAATGTGCTGGATGCCTTTCGTCTCTGAGGACGCTCGCCTTGGGACAATCGAGGCGCAGCTTTCGTGAGCTTGTGGAATGCAATCTGGGTTCGCCTGCGGCAGTGTCCCATCATGAATCCACGCTACATCGTCGAAACCAGCAAAACTCCGGCCCAAGCCGTGACCGATCTCGAGGCCTCGGTCAAACAGCACGGCTACGGCGTGTTGCACACTTACGACCTCAAACAAACCCTCGCGAGCAAAGGCTTCGACTTGCCAAACGCCTGCCATATCCTCGAAGTCTGCAATCCCAAGCAAGCCGCTGCTGTGCTCGCTGCTGACATGGGCATGAACATCGCCCTACCCTGTCGAATCTCCGTCTATCAAGACGGCGGCAAGACCTTGATCGGCATGGTTCGCCCTTCGGCATTGCTCGCTTCGCTTTCAGAGTCTGCCGAGCTGAAAACCATTGCCGAACAGGTGGAGAAAGACACCATCGCCATCATCGAAGCGGCGAAGTGAAATCCAAACTCATGCTCTGGACCATCATCATCATCGCTGCCGTCGTCGGCCTCTGGTATTGGTATGAAGGCGGCTGGGATCGCGGCCTCTTCAAAGCCGCGCCGGGCTGCGTGTGCGCCAATCTGCACGCCGATCAAGCGAACGCGTGGCTCCGCGAGCACCCCGAGACGCAGGTGCTCGATGTGCGCTCCAAAGGTGAGTTTGATGGCGGTGCTTTGCCCAAGGCCGTGAACATCTCTATCGGCGATGAGGACTTTGACTCGAAGGTCGCAGTTATCGACAAGGCGAAGCCGGTGCTGGTGTATTGCGCCGGAGGTTTTCGCAGTCGCAAAGCCGTCGCGAAGCTCAAGCAGTTCGGCTTCAAAAACATCCAGCACATCCACCGCGGCTACATGTCGTGGAAACCGGAAACCCAATGATGAAACTATTCCGCACCTCTCTTTTCCTCACACTCACCACCTTGGCCCTCGCGCAAGACGCCAGCGTCAAACCGGGCATCAACGATAAATTCCTCGATCCGAAGCTCAACGTCGAGGAGTGGACGAAGAAGTTTGAAACGGAGAGCCGTGAGATCTTCCACCAGCGCGAGAAAATCGTCGCTGCAGCCGGTTTGAAGCCGGGAATGACGATGGCGGACATCGGCGCGGGGACGGGGCTCTTCACGCTGCACTTTGCGCAGGCCGTCGGAGCGGGCGGCAAGGTCTATGCGGTCGAGATCGCGAAGAATTTCCTGGAGCACATCAAGGCCCGTGCTTCCAAGGCCAGCGCCTCAAATGTGCAGACGATCCTCTGCACCGAACGCAGCGTGGAACTGCCGGAGGCCAGCATCGACCTCGCCTTCATCTGCGATGTGTATCACCACTTCGAGTTCCCGAGCGCCAGCCTCGCTACGCTGCACAAGGCGCTCAAGCCGGGCGGCGAACTGGTGCTGATCGACTTCAAACGCATCCCCGGCGAATCGAGCGACTTCATCATGGGCCACGTCCGCGCCGGGCAGGAGGTCTTCGAGGCCGAAGTAATCGCTGCGGGCTTTGAGAAGGTGGATGAGGTGAAGGATCTGCTGAAGGAGAACTACTTCGTGAAGTTTCGCCGGAAGTAGATCGACGCTCATGAAATCCGCCACGCTCAAAGACCTGTCATGGGTGACCGTGCAGTTGGTTCTGCTGGCGGCGCTGTTGTGGATGCCTGCTTTCGGGCTGCTGCCGTTTCTCGTGCCACTGCGCCCGCTGGGGCTGCTGGTTGGCTTTGCTGGATTGGTGCTGTCGGGCTTGGCTACTTGGCAATTGCAGGCGGGGCGCTCGCTCACGCCGATGCCTTCACCACGCGCGGGAGCCGCGTTGCTCACGAGTGGCTTGTATCGCCGCGTCAGGCATCCGGTTTACAGCGGCCTTCTCGTCTGGGCCTTCGGCATGGCGATCTCGGCGGCGAGCGGCTTGCATTTCGTGCTGTTCGGACTGCTTTGGGCCTTCTTTAACGCCAAGGCGGCGCATGAAGAACGGCTACTTGCTCAAAAATTCAGCGGCTATTCCGAGTATGCTGCCCGCACACCGCGTTTCTTTCCGTGCCAATACCAAAATCTCCGGCGATGAAAATGGCGAGGCACATTTTTCAGACGGATTGCCTTCTACTTGCTCAGCACCAGCGCGTGACAAACCGGAGCCCATAGTGCCATGGGGGCAGACTGATGACGCCCCCAACGGACTTTAGTGTGTCTGTCTGTTCCGCCCAGGCAATGATTTGCTCGGGACGCGGGCGGATATTGAGGGCCGGACCGCGAGGTGTGGCGGGGTCATGCCGCCAGTGGATCACCAGCACGCAGCCGCCGGAACGCACGGCCCGTGCTGCCTCCGACAGCAAGGCCATCGGATGCTCGCAGTGGAGGATGTTGAAAAGCAGCGCGGCGTCCTGCGAGGCATCGGGCAGGCGGAAGCCGTCCTTCATCACGTCGCCGAGTTCGCAGCGAATATTGGTTACACCTTCGGCCTCAGCACGTTTGCTGGTGCGACTCACCATCTCTGGCTCGATGTCCACGGTGGTCAGTGCGCCAGTGATGCGCTGCGCTACGGGCAATGAAAAGGTGCCGTAACCGCAGCCCAGCTCCACCACATCGCGTAGCGTGCCATCCACGCCGAGTTGGTCCAGAATGAGGGGCACATCGAGCAAGGTTTCCCAATAGGTCTCCTCAGGCATTCCGCTGTCGCGCATTTTCATAGGTGTTGGACTGGAGCTGAGAGTTTCGGTTCAGGTGTCATATCTGGTTCTATCACTTGTGGTCGCTGGCATGGCGCACGACTTCGCCCGTCACGCAAAGAAAAGCGCCGCACAGCCAGCGGCGAGGCCACAGGCGCTCCAACAGTCGTGCCACAACTCCGCCGCCCGATAGCACAATAGCGCTGCGCAGTTGCAGATTCGTCACTGGCAAGTCGGCAAACAATGCCCGCACCTCCTCCGCCGTGTGCCAGTGCGCGCCGACATACGCGCCCTTGCCTCCGCCTCGCCCTTTGTTACGCCACAGCAGGCTGTGCCGATTCAGCAGGCAGATGGCGAAGCGCTTCTTCGTCACGCGCAGCATCTCACGCACCGCCTGGCGCTCATCCGGGATGAAGCACAGCGCCGCCACCGACACACTGAAATCAAACGCCACATCCGCGAACGGCAGCGCCTCACCGCGCGCGTTTTCATAGCGCTCATCACGCACCGCATGAGCACGCGCATAGCGCAGCGATTCCTCATCAGGATCGATTCCCACCAGCTCTCCGCGCACCTCCTTTGCCAGCAAGCGCGTGAAGTAGCCCGTGCCGCAGCCGATGTCGATGAGCGCGGCATCCTGCTCCGGTTTCAGCATGGACTTGAGCAGCGCAAACTCCGTCGCTCCTATCCACAGCCCGCGTGGCGTCTGATACCACGCATCATACGCGGTCACACGCGCCTCAAAGTCGCTCTTCATGGTTGCATTCCTAATGGCAGTCACGGGCAGTGGCTACGCCGATCTTGTCCACCTTGAGGTGGCGGGGCAAAGCCTCAGCGCTCAAGTCACAAGATGAGATGTGGTTTTCACCGCGACAGTGAGGTCTTGGACTCCATACTTGTGGAATGAAAAGAACCTTCCTCCGTCGTATCACGCCATGGCTTATCGTGGCAGGGATCGCGGGCTTCGCGGTTTATAAACTCAACGTTAAACCTGCGGAGGTGATCGTGCCGCATGTGACTCAAAACACCAACGCCGACGAAGTCATGGGCACGGGCACGCTGGAGGCGCGAGTGAAGACGACGGTGAGTGCGCGCATTCAAGAGCGGCTGGCGGAAGTGCTGGTGGACCAGGGCGACAAGGTGAAGGCCGGGCAACTGCTCGCGCGGCTGGATGATGCGGAGATCAAGCAGCAGGTGGCCATCGCGGAGGCGACGCTGGCGGCGGCACGACAAACGGCGGAGCGCGTGAGCGCGGACCTGGCGCGCTCGGAAGCGGTGCTGGCACAGGCGCGGCTGGATCACAAGCGTTTGATGGGCCTGCTGGCCTCCAACGCGGTCTCGCAGACGGACACGGACAAAGCGGTCGAGGCGCTGCATGTGGCGGAGGCGGATTTGAAGCGCTCACACGCGGCCATCGCGGAGGCGCAGGGCCAGGTGCTGGTGGCGGAGAAGACGCTGCTGTATCGCAAGGAGCAGATGGCCTTCACGCAGATTCACGCGCCTTACGACGGGCTCATCATCCGCCGTGATCGCGATCCGGGCGATATGCTGGTGCCGGGAGGAGCACTGATGGAGGTCATCTCGCTGGATGAGATCTGGGTGAGCGCCTGGGTGGATGAAACAGCGATCTCCAAAGTCGCAGCGGGACAAACGGCACGCATCGTTTTCCGCTCGGAGAACGACAAGAACTATCCCGGCGTGGTGTCGCGTATCGGGCGTGAGACGGACCGCGAAACACGCGAGTTCCTCGTCGATGTGCGTGTGAACGAGTTGCCGAAAAACTGGACCATCGGCCAGCGGGCGGAGATTTACATCCAAACAGAACAGGTGCGGCCATGAACCTCGCCATCCGCGACATCCGGCACAACGCGGGCCGTTTTGTGTTCACCACGGTGGGCATCGGCCTGCTGCTCATGATCGTGATGGGCATGGGCGGCATCTATCGCGGACTCATTCATGAGGCCACGCTGCTGGTGGATCGCGTGGGCGCGGATCTGTGGGTCGTGCAGGGCAGCACGCGCGGGCCGTTTGCGGAGATCTCGCGGATTTCAGCCAGCCTGGAGGACCGTGTTCGCGCGGTGCCGGGCGTGGCGAGAGCGCGGCGTTTCGTGTCGCACACTATCCAGCGTGTGCATCGCGGCAGGCCGCTGCGCATGGTGGTGCAGGGGCTTTCGTGGCCGGATGACCGTGGCGGATGGATTCCGCTCGTGGCGGGACGCGTGCTGGGGCAGGCGCATTATGAAATGATCGCCGATGTGTCGCTGCGGCTGCCGCTTGGCGAAAAAATCACGCTGGGCAAAGACTCGTATGAAGTCGTGGGACACACGCAGGGCATGGTCGGCTCCAGCGGCGATGGACTGGCGTTTTTCACCGTGAGTGATGCGCTGGCGATTCAATTCGATGTGCCCGGCGAGGCCGTGCGCCTGGAGCGTGCGTCGCGTCGAGCACGTCTGGAAAGCATCGAGATCGGCCGCCTGCAACCGCTGCTGCTCGACCGCGCCGCCGGGCCATCGAGCAGCATTCCTGCGCTGTCGAAGCCGCAGGTCAGCGCCGTGCTCGTCACCTTGCATCCAGGCGCGAATGCCGCCGCCGTGCGCGCCACGCTCGGCAACTGGCCGGACATCACGGTGTATTCCACACAGGAGCAAAAGGACCTGCTGCTCTCCGGCATGGTGGACAAGGCGAAGCGGCAGCTCGGCCTCTTCCGCTTGCTGCTCATCATCATCTCCACCATCATCATCGCGCTCATCATTTACACGCTCACGCTCGACAAGATCCGCGACATCGCGCTGCTGAAGCTCATTGGCGCGCGCAACAGCGTCATCGGCGGCCTCATCCTTCAGCAGTCGCTGCTCATGGGCGCTTTTGGTTATGTGCTCGCCTGGTGGATTGGCCAGTTCGCCTTCCCGCGCTTCCCGCGGCTCGTCGTCATCCAGACGGCGGACCTCGTTTCGCTCGGCATCATCGTTCTCGTCATCTCCACGCTCGCCAGTCTGCTGGGCATATGGAAAGCCCTGCGCGTGGAGCCCAACACCGTCCTCTCCGCATGAGCACGTCCGCCGTCGAAGTCCAAAATTTGCGCAAAGTGTATGGCAGCGACCACACCGAAGTCGTCGCCATCCGCGATGCCACTCTCAGCATCGCACGCGGCGAGATCGTCGGCATGTTGGGCCCCAGCGGCAGCGGAAAATCGACCATCCTCACCGCCATGGCGCTGATCAATCCGCCCACCTCCGGTCAGGTCGCCATCAACGGCACGCCCGTGCTCGATGGATCAAAAGCGCTCGTCGATCTGCGCGCCTTCCGCCGCCAGCACCTCGGCTTTGTGTTTCAAAAAGCGAATTTGATTCCCTTCCTCACCGCGCTGGAAAACGTGCAGATCGCCCTCGAAGTGAACGACACCGCGCCCAAGGCCGCGCGTCAACGCGCCATGGAGTTGCTCGACTACCTCGGCGTCGCCGAGCGCGCCAACAACCTCCCCGTCGCTCTCTCCGGCGGCGAGCAGCAGCGCGTCGCCGTGGCCCGCGCCCTCGCGAAC
>JBEBGU010000669.1:0-3197 GCA_040081325.1 Prosthecobacter sp. | reverse complement strand
AGAATATCCACGAGATCTGGCTGGAAGGTGACCACTACAAATGGCGTGCCATGCGTTGCAACGGCGTGCCAGAGCGCCTGATCACGGGAGATGCCACACCGCGTGAGAAATTTCTCGCCTGGGCCGCAACGGTGCCCCAGACACTGCGCAATCCGCTCTATCACTGGACCCACATCGAACTAAAGCGCTACTTCGGAATCGACACCCTCCTCAATGAGCAGACGGCTCCCGCGATCTGGGAGCAGACAGAAGCAGCGCTGGCCAAGCCTGAGATGAGTGTGCGTAACATCCTGCGTACACAAAAAGTCCGCGCGCTATGCACCACGGATGATCCGGCAGATGACCTGCCCTGGCACAAGAAATGCGCGGCTGATGGATTCGAGATCGGTGTGTATCCGACCTTCCGTCCTGACAAAGCTTTCGCCCTCGCAGATCCCGAGGCTTGGAATGCTTGGTGCGACCGCCTCGGCGCTGCAGCAGGTGTGGAAGTGCGTAGCTTGAATTCACTTCTGCTGGCGCTGGAGAAACGTCATGATGCCTTTCACCAACTCGGTGGTCGCTTGAGCGATCACGGTCTCAGTCACGCTTTCGTACTCAAGGGCACAGAAAAGTCAGCCGAGCGAATCTTTGACCGGTACCGCACTACAGAGGTGAGAAAAGTTTACCCAGAAGACATCTCGACATTGGCCGCGCAGGTCATGCTTCATGTAGGTCGCCTCAATGCCGCAAAAGGATGGACCATGCAGCTCCATCTCGGTGCCGTCAGAAATAACAACAGCCGACTCGCGCGTGAGATCGGGGCAGATGTCGGGTGCGACAGCATCGGCGACTGGCCACAAGCGGAAAATTTGTCTCGCTACCTGGATGCCCTTGATACGGAAAACGCGCTGCCGAAAACAGTGCTCTACAATGTGAACCCAAGTGACAACTACGTCTTCGGCACCATGGCCGGAAACTTTGCCGACGGCACGACACCGGGCAAAGTACAGTTTGGCTCAGGCTGGTGGTTCGTGGATCAGAAAGAAGGCATGGAGTGGCAGATCAACGCGCTCAGTAATTTGGGCCTACTCAGTCGCTTCATCGGTATGCTCACAGACAGCCGCAGCTTCATGTCCTTCCCCCGTCACGAATACTTCCGCCGCACACTCTGCAACCTACTCGGTAACGACATGGAAGCGGGGCTGCTGCCAAATGATGACGCTCTCGTTGGCAGCATGGTGAAGAACATCTGCTATGCCAATGCCAAGGCCTATCTCGGACTGGAGAAGTCCTAGCTTACACCTTCGGTTCGTTGCCCGGCTTCCACTTGATGCCACAGCCCGTGCTTGGTCGCTGTGTCTCTAGCGGTGGCTCTCCAGCCAGCATTCGACGCACCGCTTCCCGCATGTCAGTTGCAGTGATTGGTTCACCATTGCGCGGACGTGATGAATCAAACTGACCGCAGTAAGTCAGCTTCAACTCGCCATCAAAAAGGTAGAAGTCAGGCGTGCAGGCTGCCGCATAAGCGTGAGCTACAGTTTGTTCGGCATCGAGCAGATAAGGAAACTGCCAATCATACTGCGCCGAGAACTCAGCCATCTTGTCTGGCGCATCGGCGGGGTAACGGGCGATGTCGTTTGAGTTGATCGCCACGACGCCGATTTCCTGCCCTTCGAGTTCTTTGGCAAAGGCACTGAGAGCGGTAGCTAGATGCACCACGAAAGGGCAGTGATTGCACACAAACATCACCAGCAGACCGCGCGGCCCGCGCACGTCATCAAGCGTGTGGACCTGACTCGCCGCATCAGGCAGCTCAAACTCAGGAGCATGTGAAGCGATGGGGAGGATGCGAGTGGAAGGGGTTTCAGCCATGGTCAGACCATGCTTAGAGAATGGGAGTGAACAAGCCTCACATGTACATCCTTGGGCTTAGCTTTGAGCTGGCCAAAAGTGGGAATATCACCGCCCTCTACCGCGTATTTATGGCCACACATTCCATGATCAAAGTTTTTCTCATCATTGCCCTCTCTGCGCTCAGTCTCAAAGCCGCCGAACCGCCAGTGCCGGCCAAGATCGAGTTCAACCGCGATGTGCGGCCGATCTTGTCGGACAACTGCTTCTACTGCCACGGCAACGACCCGAAGCATCGCGAGGCCGATCTGCGGCTCGACATCCGCCAGGAAGCCATCACGGCAAAGGCTTTTGTGCCAGGCAAAGTGAAGGATAGCGAGCTGGTGGCACGCATCCTCACCGCTGATGAAGATGACCTCATGCCGCCTCCAGATTCGCACAAAAAGCTCACGCAACGGCAGAAGGACATCTTGAAAAAGTGGATCGAGCAGGGCGCGAAGTATCAGCAGCACTGGGCCTATGAAAAGCCGGTCAAAGCGGTGATCCCCGCTGGCAAAAACGGTGTCGATGTACTGGTGCAAAAACGCCTCGCCGAGATTGGACTCAAGCCATCACCGCAGGCGGACTCGCGCACGCTTATTCGCAGGCTCTATTTTGACCTCTTGGGCTTGCCGCCCAGGCCTGAGGAAGTCGCCGCCTTCGAGCATCAGTCCCATGACTCCCACCAGTCCTATGCCGCACTCGTGGATGGCCTTTTGAAAAATCCACACTACGGCGAGCGCATGGCCATTGGCTGGCTCGATGTGGTGCGCTTCGCTGACACCATCGGCTACCACAGCGACAATTCGCACAACGTCTGGCCTTACCGCGATTACGTCATCAAAGCCTTCAACGCCAACAAGCGCTTCGACCGCTTCACCATTGAGCAGGTTGCTGGTGATTTGATGCCGGATGCGAATCAGGAGACGAAAGTCGGCTCCGCCTTCAACCGGCTGATCCTCACCACCGAGGAAGGCGGAGCGCAGGCGAAGGACTACGAGCAACGCATGCTCACTGATCGCGTGCGTGCAGTCGGTAATGCGTGGATGGGCCAGACGACGGGCTGCGCACAATGCCATGACCACAAGTTTGATCCGATCACCTCTCGCGACTTCTACCAACTCGGTGCCTTCTTCGCCGACATCAAAGAGCCGCTCATTGGCCGCCGCGAGACCGGCATGATGGTGCTCGATGCCGAAGGCGAGAAGAAGCAGGCGGAGATCGCGAAGCGTCTCGCTGCCTTGCAGGCTGACTTTGCCAAACCACATCCCGAGCTCGCTCCGGCACAGGCCGCGTGGGAAGCAAAGGCGCTCGAAGCCACCACGGCC
>JBEBGU010000002.1:0-40666 GCA_040081325.1 Prosthecobacter sp. | reverse complement strand
CTGTAGTTTGCCAACCTCCACCACCCCGCGCTATCGGTGTTGCCACATGGCAAACACAGGCACACTACTCGTTACAGGCGGCGCAGGTTACATCGGCTCACACACCGTCCGGCATTTGCTGGAGCTGGGGGAAAAGATCGTCGTGCTCGACAGTCTCGTCTTCGGGCATCGTGAGGCGCTACCGCTGGATCGTATTTCATTCGTTGAGGGTGACATGAGTGATGCGGCGCTGATGGATCGTTTGTTCGCCGAGTACAAGCCTGAGGCGGTGCTGCACTTCGCGGCCTTTGCGTATGTCGGTGAGTCGGTTACGGACCCGCTCAAATATTACCGCAACAACCTCGCTGCGCCGCTGGTGCTTCTGGAGGCGATGCAGCGTCATGGATGCAAGCGCTTCATCTTCTCCTCCACCTGCGCCACGTATGGCAATCCGGTTTTTGTGCCGATGAACGAAGAGCATCCGCAGTCCCCTGTGAACCCCTACGGCGCCTCGAAGTGGATGCTGGAACGCGTGCTACGTGACTGCGATCACGCCTGGGCTTTGAAGTGTGTCTTCCTGCGTTACTTCAATGCCAGCGGCTGTGACCCGAGCGGCGAAATTGGCGAGGATCATGATCCTGAGACGCACCTCATCCCGCGCATCCTCATGGCTGCGACAGGTGAGATTCCTGAGATCAGCGTCTTCGGCACCGACTACCCCACGCCAGATGGCACCTGCATCCGCGACTACATCCACGTCTGTGATTTGGCCAGCGCTCATGCGAAGGCGCTCGGCTACCTCCGCAGTGGTGGTGAGACCACGCCCGTGAATCTCGGCACTGGCCGTGGTTTCAGCGTGAAAGAGATCCTCCAAACTGCCGAAGCCGTGACTGGTAAAACCATCCCCGTCACTTATGGCCCGCGCCGCGCTGGTGACCCGCCTGAACTCATCTGCGATCCCGCCAAAGCCAAAGCCGTGCTGGGCTGGGAAGCCGAATACAAAGACCCACGTAGCCACCTCCAGCATGCGTGGCAGTGGATGACGGGACCAGGAAAAGGCAGATACCCTCGCTGAGAACTCAACGAGTGTGCCGCTGGCCGGACTCGAACCGGCAAGGGATGTTATCCCAGCAGATTTTAAGTCTGCTGTGTTTACCATTTCACCACAGCGGCGTGGGGTAGGGGCGGCGAAGCTAGCAGCTTTTTGTGGGAGGACCACGGCAAATTCGCGGAGACTGTGACGAAAGATAGCCTTGGCAAAATTGACAAAAAAGTTGCTGTTTGAACCATGAACTGGCTAAGGTGCGGCTTATGGCCTCGCTCAATAAAGTCATGTTAATCGGTAATCTCACCCGCGACCCGGAGGTGCGTTTTACACCCAAAGGAACCGCTGTGTGTGACATGGCACTTGCTGTCAACCGCCGCTTCGTAAACGACGCAGGAGAAAGACAGGAAGAAGTCACATACTTGGATGTAGTGCTCTGGGGCAAACAGGCCGAGCTAGCGGGGCAATACCTCTCCAAAGGAAAGCCCATCTTCATCGAAGGTCGTCTGCAAATGGATAGTTGGGAGGACAAAACCACAGGGCAGAAGCGTACCAAAATTCGGATCATCTGTGAAAACATGCAGTTCATCGACAGCAAAGGTGGCAGCGGTGGAAATGCTGGTGGCGGCGGGGGTTACTCAGGCGGCGAAGATGGCGAGAGCTACAGCGCGCCTCCGCAGCAGCAGCGCCGCCCAATGGGTGGTGGTGGTGGCTATTCTGGAGGAGGAGGCGGCGGCTATCAGCAGCGGGCTGCGGCTCCTCAACAGCGCCCCCAACCACAGCAGCGTCCAGCGCCGGCCCAGCAGCAGGAAGATGACTTCGGTGAGGGTCCGATCACCGATGGCATGGAAGGTGATGACATCCCTTTTTGATCGCCTGAATGTGCTTCCATTGCGCATTCATGCGCAGCTTTTGCCAACCCTCTAGGAAACTAGAGGGTTGTTCGTTTTGGGGTTAGAACGCCGTTCAAAATGGATGGCAGTAAAACCAAACCAACGCCATGAAAGCACTCCTGCCTGCCCTGTTTCTCGCCATCGTTAGCGTCACTGCTGTCTTTGCCAAAGGTGGCCCCGCCATCAATGAAAAATGCCCTGTCGATGGGAAGACGGTCCGCATCATCTATCGCGTCTTCACTGACAACGGAACTGTCGCCTTTTGCTGTGTGGAATGCATGGAGACATATAAAAAAAATCCAGCAGGCTATCCTGTGACGAGCAAAGAGCCCGGGAAGTAATTATCCCCTGATGCTAGACGCTGCTTGCGTCGGTGCGCTGATTCAGGCTTGAATCGGCTCATGTTAGAAACAGCAGCGCGCACTCGCACTCCTTGGTATCGCATTCTTTATGTCCAAGTGCTCATCGCAGTCGCGGTGGGTATTGGCATTGGCTATTTCTTTCCCGATCAGGGAAAGGCCCTGAAGCCGCTCGGTGAGGCTTTTGTGAAGCTTATCAAAATGATGATCGCGCCGATCATCTTCTGCACCGTCGTGCATGGCGTGGCGTCCATGGGCGACCTGAAAAAGCTCGGGCGTGTGGGTGGTAAGACGCTGCTATATTTTGAAGTCGTCTCTACGATCGCCCTCGCCATCGGCCTGCTGGTGGTGAATGTGCTCAAGCCCGGTGTGGGCTTTCATGTGAGTGTCGCCGAACTCAGCGCCAAGGCTGTTGAGTCGGCGCATGAGTACCAGGACAAAGCGCACACGCTGAGCACCACGGATTTTCTGCTGAACATCATCCCTGGCAGCTTCGTCGGTGCTTTCACCAGTGGTGACTTGTTGCAAGTGCTCTTCATCGCCCTGATCGCCGCCTTCGCCATTACGGGACTCGGTGAGCGTGGTAAACCCGTGCTGCATGTCATCGAACGCACGGGCGAAGTGTTCTTCGGCGTCATGCGCATCGTTGTCAAAGTGGCTCCCATCGGTGCATTCGGAGCCATGGCATTCACCATCAGTAGTTACGGCATTGGTTCATTGCAAAAGCTGCTCGCGCTGATGCTCGGCTTTTATGTCACAGCGGCTTTGTTTGTTATCATCGTGCTCGGTGGTATCGCGCGCTGGTGCGGCTTTTCGATCTTTCGATTCTTGCGCTACATCAAAGAAGAACTCCTTCTTGTGCTCGGCACCAGCTCATCGGAGTCCGCCCTTCCATTGATGATTCAAAAGTTACGCGCACTCGGCTGCGCTCCTGCCACGGTCGGATTGGTGGTGCCCACGGGCTACAGTTTTAATCTCGATGGCACGAACATTTATATGGCGATGGCCGCCGTCTTCCTCGCCCAAGCCACAGACACACCGCTCGATCTCGGCCAGCAGATTAGCCTCATGCTTGTCGCCATGATCACCTCCAAAGGTGCCAGTGGAGTCACCGGCGCCGGTTTCATCACACTCGCCGCCACACTGGCTGCCGTGCCGGGCATCCCGATCGAGTCGCTCGCCCTGCTTGTCGGCATCGACCGCTTCATGAGCGAGTGCCGTGCCATCACCAACCTCATCGGCAACGGTGTCGCCACCATCGCCATCAGCCGCTGGGAAGGCGAAGTCACGCCCGAGATGCTCAATGCAAACCTGCGTGATCCTGTCGCACTTCCCGCGCCGGGTTAAATTATTCCGCCGCCCAGAAATAGGCGAAGAATCGCGACTGCGGCGACGGCGACATTGATGATGAGGCCGATCTTCCTTTTCGGGAAGGAGCCGAAGATAATGCCGACGACACATCCAGCGAGCGTGGCCCATAAGGTCCAGCCCAGAAGTGGGATGATGCCGAAGAATAGAAACACCGCACAGACGAGACCGATGAGAACAGAGATGATTTGCATAGCGGCGCGAATGAGGACGCGATTGACGCGCAAACAAATCGAAATCTGATGCGTCATTGTAAGCGTCATGAACTCAGGTCATCCCATCTCCGGCCCCACTTTGATCAGGCATGAAGGCCACACGCCGCGTGAACGCAGCACCTGCGGCTGGCGGGATCGTTTGATCAGTCACGAAGACGCGTCTCTCTCACCAGCCGCCTGGGCTCATGCGGTGGACATCGACGGCGCGAAGCTGCACTACCACAAACGCTCCACCGAACTCTACTACGTGCTCGATGGTGAAGGCAGTGTCTCGCTCGACGGTGTGGATCAACCAGTGAGCAAGGGCTCAATGGTACACATCCCACCAGGCGTTGTGCATGGAGCAAAAGGCAGAATGCGGGTGCTGGTCGTCGGCATCCCCGACATTGCCGAGGATGACTACTTTGAAGTGCAGGCCTGAGTCGGGACTAGACGCGCCGCCACTTCTGGAAGGTCTCGATGGCCTCGTACTCAGCCAGACCTAGCGCATCATAATTGCGCGCGTTCTGGCAGTTGGATTCAGGCGAGGCGAGTTCCAGCGATGACAGCGAACCGTAGCGGGAAAGGGCACGCGCTTTGCGTTCGAGCTGCATGGGGCTGAGCGGGATGGCCATGTCGATCTCGTGGGCTTCGAGGGCTTTTTCTTTGCCGCGATACAGCCACAGACTGCAATTGCCGACCCACTCTTCGCCTTCACAGGCCTTGAGCGCGGCTTCCAGCACTTTGAAGCACATGCCCGCGACGCTGCTCGGATCAGCAGCATCACCAGTCGCATAAATCTGATGCGGCTTGTGCTCACGGAGCAGAGCCACCAGCGCATCCACGTCGGCCTTCGTGCTCTTGAATCGACGATAGCGGCCCTGCTCATAGAAAGGCAGGTCGAGGAAGACGACACGATCATTGACGACGGTGCAGGCATGGGCGGCATCACGCAGTTCACCGCGCAAGATAAGTGCTTTGAGTTGTCGGATCAGCGGCGGGTCTTCGCCGAACTCACCCTTCTCTTCGAGCAAACGCAGCGCCTCACGGGCATAGGCGGTCTGCGGTGCCCAGGCGTTGGGATTCTCCACCACGCCGGCCAGCTCTTGCAGGGTGCCTGCAAACTTATCGGCCTCGCCATCGGAGACACGGAGGTTTCCAGAAGTCATCGCTACGAGATGCACGTCATTTCCCTGCTCACCGAGTCGCTCGATGGTGCTGCCCATCGCGACGACAGCGTCCTGCGGCTCGGGGCTGAGCACGAGGCAGCGCTTCGGATACGGGCTGGCGCGCTCAGGGCGGTAGGTGTCATCCTCGTTCGGCTTGCCGCCGGGCCAGCCGGTGATGGTGTGCTGGAGCTGATTAAAGATGCGGATGTTTAGCTGATACGCCGGGCCTTGCTCGCTGAGCAGATCGCTCAAACCGTGCTCGTTGTAGTGCTCATCCGTCAGCTTCAAAACCGGCCGCTTCGTTTGGAAAGCCTGCCAGGTTACGGCACGGCGCGTCTCACGCGGTGTCCAGGAAACTGGGCCGACCAACCATGGCAGCTTGATGCGTGTGAGTTCACGGGAAGCACCGGTGTCGATATAGAAACGTGCATCAGGATGTCCCTGAAGGAAGGACGCGGAGATGGCTTCCGTCATCGGCCCTTCGACGGCTTTACATACCATGTCAGCTTTGTTATCGCCCCAGGCCATGAGCACCAGTTTCTTGCCGCGCAGGATCGTGCCCACACCCATGGTGATGGCGAAATGCGGCACGTTTTCTTCACCACGGAAGTCAGCGGCGGCATCCTGTCGTGTCACGCGGTCCAGAGTGATGCGGCGCGTCAAAGAGTCGCGGCTGGAGCCGGGTTCATTGAAGCCGATGTGGCCGGTTCGGCCAATGCCGAGAATCTGGAGATCGATGCCGCCCAGCGCGTCGATCTTCTCCTCATAGTCACGGCAATGGGCAAAGACCTGATCGCTCGCCACCTTGCCGCTGGGGATGTTGATGTTCTCTTTCGGGATGTCGATGTGATCAAAGATCTGGTCCGCCATGAAGCGCGCATAACTTTCAGGATGGTCGGCGCTGAGGCCGTAGTATTCGTCGAGATTGAAAGTGATGACGTTTTTGAAGCTCAGCTTCTCTTCTTTATGCAGGCGGATCAGTTCACGATAAAACGGCACCGGCGTCGAACCCGTGGCCATGCCGAGGACTACATTTTTGCCCTGTTTGCCGCGTTCTTCGATCAGCTTACGCACCTCGGCAGCCAGCGCTTTGGCGGCGGCACCGGAGTTCGGAAAGATGATGGTCGGAGTCTTCTCGTAAGCTTCTGTGGCGGAGCGGCGTGGCGTGGACATGGTGGGGTTGGAAGGTACGCAATCATTGCGCGAATCACGCCGCCTACAACCGCCCGTTGTGCCTCAAACTGGTACTCCCGAGCCTCCCCCGCCCGGCGTCTCGATGATCACCCGATCTCCCGGCAAAACGTCAAAGCTCGTGCAGCCTTCCAGTCGCGTCTCGATGCCATCTCGCACCAGTCGTTGTTGTCCATTCTGGCCTGAGAGTCCTCCGTTATGTCCAAAAGGGGCCTCAATCCGATGCTGCGTCAGCAGACTCACCGTGAGTTTTTCCAAGAACTCAAACTCACGCACCACGCCATCGCCACCTCGCCACTTCCCTGCCCCACCAGAACCACGACGAATCGCAAACTGCCGCAGCCTCACTGGATAACGCTGCTCGATGATCTCCGGGTCCGTGATCGCTGTGTTTGTCATGTGTGTATGCAGGGCTGAAGCGCCGTCATAGCCCGCACCCGCACCGGAACCACCGGCGATGGTTTCGTAGTAGCCGAAGCCCGCGCCGCCAAAGAGGAAATTGTTCATCGTTCCCTGGCTGCATGCTTGCAGGCCGAGTGCTTTGATCAGCGTGTCCACGAGTCGTTGGCTGACTTCCACATTGCCGCCGACAACGGCGGGATCATGGGCGGCATCGCCTGTGAATGTGGGATTAAGCAGAGACGTGGGAAGGATGATCTCTACCGGATCGAGCAAGCCTTCATTGAGTGGCAAATCCTCCTGAAGCATCAGCCTCATCACATACAGCACGGCACTGCGCACGATGGCCTTGGTGGCATTCAGATTGCGCGGATGCACGGCGGAAGTGCCGGTGAAATCGAGCACGAGCTTTTCATTAACTCGACGCATCTCCACGGCGATCACGCTGCCATCATCGAGCTGTTCTTGAGCAGCGCTGCATTCTGGCAACCGCTGAATCTGCTGTCGCATCACCGCCGCTGAATGCCCGATGATTTCCGACATGATGCGCCGTAAATTCTCCGTCTGAACGCCAGCCAGTTCGCGCAAACGCTCCACGCCATGCAGATTCGCGGCGAGCTGCGCATGAAGATCCGCAAGGTTGTCCGCCAGATTGCGCGTCGGATACAACGCCGTGGTGAGAAGCGTGCTGACTTCATCAAAGCAAGACGTGCCACCGCGAATGAGATGTCGTGGCGCGATGACGACGCCTTCTTCGATCAATCTCGTCGCTGTCGCTGGCATCGACCCTGGCGTGATGCCGCCGATCTCCGCGTGATGTGCCCGATTGGCGATGTAGCCGAGCAGTGTGTCGTTTTGAAAAACAGGCGTGATCAGTGTGACATCCGGCAGATGCGATCCGCCATAGGCCGGATGATTCGTGATGATCGTATCGCCCGGCTGCATCGTCACGGCTGCCGCGACCTCGCGAACACAGACACCGAGCGCACCGAGATGGACGGGGATATGCGGCGCGCTGGAGATAAGACGGCCATGAGGATCAAGCAGCGCGCAGGAGAAATCGAGTCGCTCGCGGATGTTCGTCGAGATAGCCGTGCGGCAGAGCAATGCTCCCATGTCACTGACGATGGAGTGAAAACGATGCCGCACGAGATCGCGCTCGATCACAGGTTCGGCTGAAGGATTGCCGTCGAAGCGAAGGATATGGCCGAAGCCGGGGAGGTGCTCCGTGCTCCAACCGGGTGCCACGATCAAGGTGGAGAAGGCGTCTTGGATGAGACGAGTTTCCGTAGAGGAAGATGTGAGTTTTCCCTCGGTGCGGATGTTGGAAAACTCGCGTTTTCCACTACGCGTGATGGTGCGGATGGAGACGATCTCGATCTCACGGTTCTGCGGCGGCGCATAACCAAACAGGCGCTGGTAGGCGCTGCGGTAGAGTTCGGGAAGATCGTGAGTTTCGGTGAACTCTACTTGGAGTGGCGTGTCCTGGCCTTTGAGCCGGAGTTCAGCGATGCGGGTTGTTTGATCAGACCCATTCGACTCATAGGTCTTATATGAACCATCCGATGACTCCAAAAAGGCTGCCAGCGGCATTCGGAGTTCCTTTTCCTCAATGACCTCTGGCACCGCTTCCTGCAAGCCCACCGCACTGAGAATGCCTGCATGTTCAGGCACGAGAATCGTCTTCATCCCGAGTTGTGCTGCGACCGCACAAGCATGTTGAGGCCCTGCGCCACCAAAGGCGAGCAAGGCATGATCCACGGGGTCATAGCCCTCCGCCACGGAGATGCGACGGATGGCATCGGTCATGTGCTCGACCGCTAAACGCAGCAGAGCCAGCAGCAACTCCTGCTCATTCAATCGACCATCCGTTTGCGCATGAAGCTCATGCAGTCGGCGACGCGCAGCTTCGATGTCCAAGGGGATCGGCGCGCGGGCTGGATCGAATCGGCCCAACAAAAGATTCACGTCAGTGATGCACAGCGGTCCGCCTTTGCCATAGCAGGCAGGACCAGGATTCGACCCCGCGCTATCCGGGCCGACGGACAATCCATGATGCGTCCACTGACAGATCGAGCCACCGCCCGCCGCCACAGTTTCGATGGCGATGCATGGCGCGAGCAGTTTCATGCCAGCGACCTCTTGGGAGAATCGATAACCTGGCCGCTGGTCGATGCGCGCTACGTCCGTGCTCGTCCCGCCCATGTCAAAGGTGATGATCTTCGTGATGCCCAGCCGCCGCGCTGCATTCGCCGCGCCGATGGCTCCGCCTGCCGGGCCGCTGAGCAGCATGTCCTTCGGTCGAATGTCTTCCGCAGTCTTGAGTCCCCCTGCACTGGTCATCACAAGCATGTCGGGTGAGACGATTCGGATGCCATTTAAAAACGCCTGCACCGGCCCATGCAGATAAGCATCTGCCACGGTACTCTGCGTGCGCGGCAGCAGCTTGGCAAAGGCGGCCGTTTCATGGGAAAGCGTGACGTGCTCAAAACCTGCCGCGCGTAGAATTTCACCGACCCGCTGCTCATGCTGCGGATGCTGATGCGCATGCAGCAGTGATACGGCGGCGGTGCGAATGCCTAACGAAAGACAGCGCTGTGCTTCGGCGATGACAGCGGCTTCATCGAGTGGCTCGATCACCTCACCTTGTACACTGAGTCGCTCGGACACTTCGCAAGTGACTTCATGAAAGACGGGCCGTGGCTCATGCCGGAGAGCAAAGAGATCGCTGCGTCGCTGATCGCCGATGTGCAGCAGATCGCCAAAGCCGCGCGTGATGAAAAGCGCGATGCGGCTGCCTTTGCGTTCCAGCAGCGCATTCGTTGCCCGAGTTGTGGCGATGCGCAGGCTCAACGGAGGGAACACTTGGCCGGGTGGCGTGTTGGTCAGAATTCGCGCACCGAGCACAGGGGCTTCTTCTCCAGTGCTGAGTTCGAGCAGCGTGCCGGTTTGCCAAGCGGGTTCTTGATCGAGTGTGATCTCGGAGGTCACGCTGTTCCAGCATGTGATGGTGAAGGCTTTGTCATCACCGAGGGCTTTTATTTTGAAGCCGATGAGGAAGCCGGAGGGAAGAGTTGGCAGGCCGGAGACACGGGATAGAAAGCCCATGCTACTAAACAAGCTCGCGCGCAGATGGCCGGTGGATAGGACCTTGCAGCGGCTTTCACGGCCCTGCGGATCGAGGGCGTGGCAATCGGTGAATGTGCCGCCGGTGTCGGCAGCGATACGCCACGGAGGAGCTGGCGGGAGAGAGATCATACAGCGGTGAGATACGATGAGTGATCCTGATCAGGATGTCTGAGGCAGCAGTCGCCATTGGCTTTCTTTAAGTCCGTCCAGCGTGTGACCCGCGAAGCTAGAACGGTGCAGTGCGGTGACTTGCCAGCCAAGACTTGCGAACATGCGGCGCACTTGATGATAGCGACCTTCGGTGATTGTGAGGGAAGCGGTGAGTGAGCTGGTGATCTCCAGCTTGGCCGACAGGCAGGGCTTCACCTCATTGCGCAGCAGGATCTGGCCGCTGGCAAAGGTGGCGACAAGGGCTGGGTCGAGATCGTGATCGACCGTTACCTCGTAGGTCTTTTCGACTTCAGCACGCGGAGAGGTGAAACGCTGCACGAGCGGACCGATGTCGGTGATGAGGATGAGGCCGCTAGTCTCCTTATCGAGGCGACCGATACTGGTGACGGCGGGGTTTCGTGAAAGCCATCGAGACGGCAGCAGTTCATAGATTGTCGGGCCTTCGCCATCGGCGTGGGTGCAGACATAACCCAAAGGTTTGTGCAGCATGGCGAGCAGACCGTCGGGCGCTTCGAGGGGTTTGTCATCGAGCGTTACCTGATGCGGATCGACACGCTGATCCGAGCGTGTGGCCACGACACCACCGACAGAAACTCGACCGTCTTTGACGACACTCTGCGCCTCTCGGCGTGAGCAGTAGCCGAGAGACGAAAGGAGTTGATCGAGACGACGCATCAAGTTCTACACAGGTGCTCTGAGCGGATTATCCAACCATCGCTTTCAATTCATCCAGGGCCTGCTTGGTGCGGGCGATTCCTTCCATCTCGGTGTGCTTGTCGCCTTCGTATTCGATGCCGATGTAGCCGTTGTAACCAGCCTTCACGACGATGTCGATGAGACGCTGGAAATCGAGTGTGATCTCGCGGCCTTCGCGGCGGTCTTCGGTGTAGAATTTGCCTGCGCCGGTGTCCCAGTCATAGGCCTTGGCGCTCATGCCCTTCTTCACCCATGGCATGAACTCACGCAGACCTTTGTAGGGGTTGTAGAGCTCACCTTTGATGCGGTCGGTGTAGAAGTTTCCGAAGTCGGGCAGGATGCCGACGCGCTTGTGATCGGCGGCTTTTATTACGCCTGTGAGCCAGAGTCCATTGCTGGAAAGTCCGCCGTGGTTTTCCACCACGACAAAGAGACCGCGCTTGTCGCCTTCGACACACAGACGATGCAGGCCATCGGCGGCGAGTTTCATCTGCTCTTCGTCGCTAAGTTTTGGATCGCTGGCCGCATTCACACGGATGCTGTGACAGCCGAGCGTCGCGCCAGCATCGAGCCACTTGAGATGGTTCTCGATGGTCTTGGCGCGCTTGGCTTCATCGGGATCACCCAGATTACCCTCGCGGTCGCACATGATGAGCAGGCCCTTCACGCCTTCGCCTTCCTGGCGCTTCTTCATCTCGCCGATATAGGCCGCGTCCGTTGCTTTATCGAAGAACATCTGATTCACATATTCGACGCCTTCGATACCCAGGCTGCGCGCGGTTTTGGCAAAGTCGAGATGATCGAGCGGCTCAGCGCCGGGCTTCTTGAAGAGACGCTTATTCAGCGACCACTCAGCGAGAGATATTTTGAAGGGTTCCTTCTTGTCTGCGGCACGGGCGACTCCCGTGAAGGAAGCGGCGAGCGCGGTGGAAGCGAGCTGGAGAAAATGACGGCGAGTGGGTGAGGGTGTGGTCATGGGTGCGTGGGTTACTTTGTCACGGTCTGCTGTGCAAACGCAAGCGCGTGCTTGGCTAATGCTCGCAGCCGTATGAGTCCCACATTCGGGTGCGGTGTGCCTACCGCCTCAGCGCCAGGATCAGTTCATTCATCTTCAGTCGGAGAGCTTCGTTATCAGGATCAGCAAAAGGCGTGTCCAGCGGCGCTACGGCATTTGTGTTGCTGCTCGTGCTATTGATCGCGCCGGCCAGCGCCACATTCGTCACCTCTCCCGGTGGGCCTTGGGCACCATCATTGCCATTGGCACCAGCCGGACCCTGGGGGCCACCTGGGTCACCGGGGATTCCTTGCGGACCAGCGTCACCTTGGGGGCCTTGGATTCCTTGTGGACCGGTGCCTCCATCGTTGCCCGGTGGCCCTTGGATGCCGGGTTCCCCTTGTGGCCCGACCGCTCCATCATTGCCAGGGATTCCTTGTGGCCCCTGCGGTCCCGGCGGGCCACCAGGATTACCCGCTGGACCTTGCGCTCCGGGCGGCCCCTGCGGTCCGGCAGGCACGGCGTCGATGAGTTGCTTGAGGCCTTGAAGCTGGTTGCGCATCACGGCGGAGGCGAGGGGGCTGCCTTGGGCGGGAAGTGTGGGATCGTATGGCATGGTGTGACATGGGCTTTCTAGCCCGTGGTGTGTGGGTTGATTTGGTGGCGGAGATGGCGTTTGAGCTGTTTCGCCGGAGCCTTTGGGGTGGCAATTCGGAGCCTCAGGGGTGGTGAGTCGGAGCCCTGAGGGTGGTCAATCGGAGCCTCTGGGGTGGCTGTGACAGGCTCCAGGGGTACCGATGACCAGCCTTAGGGGTGGTCAATCGGAGCCTCGGAGGTGGTCGCGGGGTGCCAGAGGGGTGGTGATGACCTGCCTTTGGAGTGCCGATGGGGTGCTCTGAGGGTACCCGTGGGTACCCTTCGGGGTGCCGATGCCCTGCCCGAGGGGTACCGATGGGGTGCTCTGGGGGTACCCATGACCACCCTTGAGGGGTGGGCACCCCCTCCCCAAGGGGTACCCCTCATCAGCCTACAAGGTGCTCATTTCCAGTGTTTTAGCTCACTCGGTGAGCTTTGTGCCTGGAAAGCCAGGGTTCGACTGCTGCGAGTCAGTCTCAAGGAGCTGGGGGTGTGGGTGGCTCAGGCTCTTCTTCGTCACCGCTGACGCCTGGGAAGCGCTCTTTGAGATCGTCGTAGATAGTGTCGGCTCCAAGCACGTCGCGGCGCGCGGCTTGCTTCACCGTTTGGTAAAAGGAGATGTCGGCCATCCAGACTTCACTGCCGACGAGCAGCAGGGTGTCGTCGATCTGTTCGCAGAGCTTTTTGGCTTCGCGAAAGAGATCGGCGAGCACGAGGCGCAGGGCGCGATCTTTGGCCACTTCCGCCACGACGACAAACGGCGGCACGAGGTTCGGCGCAGAGGCCATGTAGCTGGCACATTGTTCATCGAACTGCAAAGAAGCGGCCCCCAGTTTTGGGAGCTGGATTCGCTCATCTTTAGTTAGGTTGATGAGAAAGGGCAGCAGGGCCTTGATCTCGTTGATCTTTGTCATGATGACCGTCTTGTTAGCCGGGGTCACTTCAGCGCTGATTCGGTTGTCGTTAGGCATGGTCGTAGTGGTGTTTGAATTGGGCACATCCCCGTCCCAAAAGAGAGCGTCTGCATCCCATAAAAGAGCTGCGTCTGCGGAGTCCCAAGTGAGCGGTTGTGCCATGTAAGTATTCAAGCAGAGCCGCCCACTGCGCGCTAGCCCACCATGGTGGATACGGTGCGGTGACTTCAGGCTGATTCGAGTTTAACCAACTCAATCTCCAGCTTGTCCACCAGAGACATCATATCACCCAGGCACACATGGAAAGCGGTGCTTAGTGCCTGAATGACGGGCAACGTGGCGCGGCGTTTCACTTGCTCGATGTATGAGATCATCTGCGGCGACACGCCCGATCTGAGCGCTAGTTTTTTGATCGACCACCTGCGCCGCGCGCGCAGTCTTTGGATGATTTTAGCGAATGCGACACACACCAGCTCCAGCTTTTTTTGTGCCCGAGCCTGTCCGACTTTTTTGTGCTTGGTTGACTTTGACATAAGGCGGACTTTGGCAACCGCTGAAAGCCCGTAGTTCAAAATAGCATTCGTGGCTTGATGGAAATAGTTCTTGGCAAGATAACCGCCAGCCACTAAAACCTGCGCCGTCCCTGCCGTGAACAGCGACACTCTGTCTTCATGTAACCAAACTTTCTCTGACATAAACCAATTTGCGTGCTGCCCGCGAGGGCAGCAGGGCTCCTCTGAAAACCGCGAAATTTTCTGCCCAATTCGACAACGCTAAAGGAAGCGCGCCTGACCGGGGCGCAGCTTGCTCTGCGCCTTGTCGAAGGGCGCTTCGCGGTGCCTCAGGGGAGGGTGCAACAGGTTGCGCCCTCTCTATTTCAGAGAAGCCCATGATGGCTAATCAACACCTCTGAATTCACGATGAAAACAAACCAAACTTCACGGTTGGTCTTGCTAGCTGCTGTCATGGCAGCACCCCATTTATCCGCTCAAACCACCGAGCCTGTGGTACTCAGTCGAAAGGTGGTCGATGCGGCGGATCATAAGATCATCTTTGAGCGTATCGCGCCGCCTGTAGCGGCGATTGCCAAAACGCCATTGGTGGTAAATGCGGCTAACTCGTCTGCTGGCACGGGTGGTAACACGGGGCCGAAACGCCGAGCTTGGAAGGCTATCGCGCTTTCCTGCACGGTGTACAATCATGAATTCACGGAGCTGCGCTGGTATGATGCGGCGGGTGCGGAATTTGTAGCGTGGAGTAGTATCGACTTCTCGCCTTTCATGGGCCGCAGTGTTGGCGGCTTTGATCAGGATGCGGTGCATTTTGAGCTGTTTCTCGGGCTGAGTCATGTGGGGCTTGCGGCGGCTGGTCCACTTGCGGCCTTTCACGCGCTGACGCCACCAGCGGGCACGGCTTCATGGTATGTGGTCCGCAGTGCGCCGGAGTCAGTGCCCGCAGATGCGTTTGCCGGACTGGATGCGCTGCACCGCCACTACGATGCGCACAAGGCGGAGATCATCGCCGATCATGAGCAGGTGAAGGCAGCGAATGCGGCGCGAGAGGCCTATGATAAGGCGCATCCGCCGGTGAAGCAGGACACGTTGATCCGCTTCTGGCCTGTGCGCAGTGCCGTCCATGACACGTCTGCCGCGACAACCAAGACGACATCCAAGGAGGGAGCACAATGAAACCCTCCTCTCATTTTTTGGGTTTGATGATGCTCTTCATTTTCGCCGTGCTGCCTCGATCAAGCCTGCGGGCGCAAACGGCGTCGGACATCAATGAGGGCCTGCGTGTGACTGCCAGCACGAGCACTTCAGGAGCTTTCACCATGTCCTGGTTTGGGAAGACAGGTCGCTCTTACTTCATTCAGACTTCAGAGACGTTGATGAGCGGTGATTGGCAGTATGTGCCCATCGTCGAGAGTGGTACGGGGCAGATCATTGAGTGGGCTTTCACGAGCACAGCCCCACGCTTCTTTCTGCGGCTGCAATACACGGACGTTACTTATACTGGCACTGCCACTGCGGCTGACTTTGATGGGGACAAAATGCCGAATGGATGGGAGGTGGCGAATGGACTGAATCCGCTGCTGGATGATGCTTTTGACGACGCAGATGGTGACCGTGCCCCCAATCTCTATGAGTTTGCTAACAACACGGACCCGACGAACGCGGCTTCGCAACCAGTGCCCTATGCCATCGTTGACCCAGCGAATGCGGCGGCATCGACCACGGACAATATTTACGCAACCATCCAAGCCGCGCTGAATAGCGTTCCGATGATCAGCACTCAGCCGACGATGTATTATGTCGTGACCGTGAAGTCAGGTGTTTACCCAGAAACCGTCGCCATTTCTAGAAAAAGGGTCTTGTTGATGAGTTCGGAGCCAGGCGGCAACCCTGTGATTGCACCCACATCTTCAGGCAGCGCATTGGCCATCAATTTCGATTCCGATGAAACCATTGTGCGTGACCTCACGGTGTCAGGTGAAGCCCGAGCAGAGAATGTTTACGGCCCTGGAGTTTATATAGATTTAAACAGCGGCAGTATGCGTGTGCGGCTGACAAACTGCATCATTTCGAATCACAACTATGGAGCTAACGTAGGTGCGGGCATTCTGCTGCAAGTCGGCAGGCTCACGATGACTCATTGTACGGTGTACAACAATGAAACGACTGGCCTGGGACGGAGCCTCTACATTGTCTCTACCGGCTCTGACCGCGCTAGGATAACGAACTGCATTCTTTGGAGTAAAGGAAGTGTTGTGGGAGAAGAGATACAGGCTGTTGGCTCGGCTAGTGTGACGGGTTCTTTGATCAAGGTCACAGGTGCTGTGGACCCGTATTTGGATCACCAGGGGTTCCTGACTTCAGCCAGTGTAAGTCCGCGTGGTCTTGGCGTTTCATCTAACGTGGCGAAAGTGGACCTTCAAGGAGAGACGAGAAGCAGTCCTGTGGATGCCGGCGCAGATCAGTACATCGACTCGGACAATGACAGCCTGCCGGACTGGTGGGAGATGAATAAGATCGGCAACATGGCTTCAACTGGCAGTGGTCATCTGGACGGGGACACGCTCACGAATGCGCAGGAGAACATTTTTGGAACCGACCCGCTGGTGGCTGATTCGGATGCTGATGGTGCTGTGGACTCGGCTGAATACACGGCGCAAACCAACCCTCGAATGGTAGATACAGACGGTGACTCCATGTTGGACGGCTACGAAATTTCTTATCAGCTCGAGCCGCTGAACTACCGAGACACACTTGCCGACAAGGACGGGGATCGCGTTCCCAATGTGTATGAACACGCCAGGGGAACTCTGCCCAATGATGCAAACAGCAGGCCAACCTATGATGTGTTGGTGGACTCATCACTCGCCATCAGCAGCAACGTCAAACCCACCATTGCTACAGCTCTGACACGCCTGACAGATCTCGGGCAGGACTTTGGCATCATTCAGGTGAATCGCGGGAGCACGGGTGTTTACCCTGAACAAGTGGTCCTCAGTAATAGGAAGGTGTTGTTACTTGGGGAAGCGGGTTCAACCATTCCAGTCATAGGCGGGATTGGAGGTGAAAACAGCACACTCAAATTATTATTATCGAATTGTGTGGTGGATGGCTTTGTCATCACACACCCAGCGAGTGGGGCCTTTGGAGCCGGTGTGTCTGTTGATATTCCAGGCTACAGAGGGCAGGCGAGAGTGGTTAACAGCCTTATCACGGGGAATCAAAAATCAGATACTCCGGGTATTTTCATGCTCAGGGGGGAATTAACCTTGGCGCACTGTACGGTCTTCGGGAATCAACGAACGGGGCTTGGCACATCGCCAACCTTGGGAATCAAAGTGGAGGGTATTGCTTCGCAGCCTTCGACGCTGCTGCTTCAAAATACGATTTGTTGGAATGACGATGGCTATACGGGCGGGGCTGAAATTCGAATCACCAACTACGTCACTGTTGGTGTGACGAATTCAATCGTCCGAGGTGGCGCTTTTGGTGGACTCAATCTCAATCCTCAGCTCGATAGCTTCGGACGCCTGATGGCTTTCAGTCCCGCAATCAATCCTTCTCCTCCAGTGTTGCTTTCGACGGCGTCAAAAGACATCTACAACGAGCCGCGTGACAGTATGCCCGACATCGGTGCTGATGAATTTTACGACAGCGACAATGACATGCAACCTGACCATTGGGAACTGAGCACGTTCTCCAGCCTGAGCCATGCGGGCAACGTGGATGAGGATGCGGATGGCCTGAGCAACTTCGGCGAATATATGGCGGGTTTGAACCCGATGGTGGCGGACAGTGATGGCGACGGGGTGGGCGATCTAGCCCAGGCAGTGGGAGTCGCTGCAACAGCCTATTATTATGTAGGCGCACTCTCTGTCGATGCGGATGGAGACGGGCTGACGCTGGCGCAGGAGCAACTGCTGGGTTCTGATCCTAACCAAGCGGATAGCAATGGGGACGGACTGCCTGATGGTGTGGCCTGGAGTATGGGACTCAGCCTCACGAATAGTGACCCTGATGGTGATGGAGTTGCTACAAGCCTTGAATTAGCACAAGGCACCAGCCCGATCACTGCGGATACCGACGGGGATGGCGTCGTTGATCTCCTGGACGCTTTTCCCCTCGACCCAAATGCAACCAGTCTGACGAGCGGTGATGTGATCGCGCCCGTCGTTGCCTTGACCAAGCCTGCTGATGCCACCCTTATCCCCTAACTGATTTATGATTCGCTTACTTCGCCGTCAAACTTTGTTCAGCCAGTTACTCGTGGGCATGCTTGTCTCCATGCAGCCCTGGCTCACCCTGCCGCAGTCAGTTCTTCATGCTCAGCTTGCGGGTGAATCAGCAAAGGTGAATGCAGCACCGCTGACGGATGCGTTTAAAGAAGACTGGACGCCGCCAAAGCCAGTGCTGACACCGCGAGAGATCACGCTGAACAAGGCGGTGAAGGTGGCGACGCCGAAGTTTGATCTGCCTCAGGGTAAGGTCATGACGAAAGCGGAGCTAGAGGGGGCGAAGATCCTGGGAACGCCACTGCGCAACGTGGCAGGACGCAACGCGTCAGAGAATGAAAGGAATGAGCTTGGGCAGAAGTTACAGGCTCATCTGGCTGGCAAGGGTCGTGAGGATGCGGAAACTGCGGGGCGCTTGAAGTCTTTTGTGAATGCACACCCGACGAGTGGTTATGCCGTCAGCCTGCTGATCGAGGCGGCTGAGGTGGAGTGGGTGCATGGCTTTTTCATGGACGCGCTCATCACCATGCAGCGGGCGTGGGATCAGGTGAAGGAGGAGCAGGACGTGAATGACCGCAGGCTCGGTGAGATGGCGCTCGGGCGGCTGCTGGAGCGGCGATCTCTGCTTGGGCAGAAAGAGGAATTGCGTGGCCTGCTGGCTTCTTTGCAAGGTCGCAACCTGGGTGGCTATGCGGAAGATGCCCGCATCAGGGCCAAGGAGGTGCTGTGGTTTCTGGACAACAAGGCGGAGCGCAATGTGTTCTGCGGTTTCAGTGCGGCGAATGCAGTCTGTGTGCCGCTTGGTGAGAGGCCACTGTTTCCTGATGTGCATGATGAGGAGGAGATGAAGGCTTTCATCCGTGATGGTCTTTCTGCCTTTGAGCTGGCGGCACACAGCAAGGAGTCAGGCGGCACGCTGCGCATCGTGCGACGCGGCGGGCAAGCAAAGATCGTGGTGCCTTCGGTCATCCATTGGTCCTTCGGCCACTACTCGGCCATCACAGAGGAGCAGGACGGGAAGTATCGGGTGGTGGATGAGCACTTGAGGTTTGATAGCTGGGTGCCGAAGGAAGCTATTGAGGCCCAAGGAAGCGGCTGTTTCCTCATCCCTGCGGCGGTGGAACTGCCTGCGGGCTACACGGCTGTCAGTGATGCGGAGGCAAAGACGGTTTTTGGTCGGCATTGTGTTCATGCTCGTGATGCGGAGGGAAACATCATCAAGAACTGTGATCCCTGCTGTCAGGGTATGGCGGTTTATCAGTTTGATCTGCTGAACCCCGGTCTTTCCATGAAGGACATGCCCATCAGCCATGTGCCGCCTTATGGGCCCCCCGTGCAGTTCACTGCCGCCTATTCGCAGCGCAGCACGGTCTTGGCAGATCTGCAAACACTGGGGAATCTCGGCCCGCGCTGGACGCACACCTACCAGGAGATCATCTCCCTGACTGGCAACGGCACACCGAGTACGGAGGCGCAGTGGATTCAGAGTGATGGCTCGTATTTCAAATACAATTACGACACCGCAAACCAGACTTATAAAGTGACGTTTAAAGAAAGGCCACGACTGAACTATCTTGCAGTCGGCCAGGGCGGGCCTGGTTATGAGCTACGCTTTCCTGATGGTTCACGCAAAATTTTCTCTCAGCCAAACTCAGCTTCGCCCACCCGCTACCTGCTGACTCAGATCATTGATGCCGTCGGCAATGCGGTGACGTTGCAGTATGATGGCAGCCTGCGCCTCACCACCATCCTTGATGCCCTGAGTCAGGCGACGACGATCAGCTACGCCACCGAGGCGGGTGATAATGTGACCGGCGACACTTTGAAAATCCGCAAGGTCACTGACCCGTTCACCAGAGTGGCTAAGTTCAAGTATACGACCACTGGGCAGCTTGAAAAGATCATCGACCCGGTGCTGATCGAATCCAAATTCCGCTATGCCGCTGGAGATTTTATTGATCGTCTCACGACGCCCTATGGCACGACTGAATTCACGCAGGGGGATACTCTTGCTTTCGACACTGCACCTGGCCGCTTTATTGAATCACGCGATGCTCAGGGGGACCGTGAACGGGTTGAGGCAAACGACTTTGGGTTGTCGGATGGTCTGCGCGGCGATCCTGCCTATAGCGAAAGCCCTCTCCCTCCGGGGACCGTCAGCGTCAACGGCGTATCGATCGCCTTCGCCCCCAAGACAAGTAACCTCTATTACCGCAACACCTTCGTTTGGGATCGAAAGCAGATGTTTTATGCGCCGCGAGACTACTCCCAGGCACGCATCTACAATTGGCTCACCAGCACCTCCGATACCGTCGCCAATGTGGTCGGCAGCATCAAAGACCCTCTGGAAGGGCGGGTCTATTTCAACTACCCAGAACAGTTGAGTGCTGAATCCGTCGGCAAAATCAACAGCCCCTCCAAGGTCGTCCGAGCGGTGGAAAACGCGACGGGCGGCACGAGCTGGATCATGTCCCAGGCCAGTTACAATGACCTGGGTCTGCCTACCGGCACAACGGACCCTGAAGGACGGGAGCAGAAGATCGAGTATTACATGGCGGCAGACGGCACGCAGTATGCAGATAACCAAGATGTGCGTTACGCGAAGGTCAAGAATGGCGCGTCCTGGCAGACGATGCTGACGATCTCTCAATACAAGGTGATCGGTGGTAAGTCGGTGCATCTGCCAGAGGTGATGACAGATGCCTCCGGCGTGCAGACGACGATGGCCTACAATGACAAGGGGCAGGTTGCCTCTGTGACGCTCAGCAAGGGGGCAGGCACCGAGACAACGAATTTGATCTATGACAACAACCTGGACGGCACGCCAGATGCGGACGGCTACCTGCTGCGCGTGGAGCACACCTCACCCGTGAACCCGGCGCAGTTCGTGACGTTGGAGACACGCACCTATGATGCGGCCAAGCGCGTGCGTACGGTGACGGACACGGAGGGCTACACGCTCACCTTTGATTATGACAACCTGGACCGCGTGACGCTGGTGACGCATCCCGACAGCACGACCGAGCAGATGGTGTATGCGGATGGCACGAAGCAGACGCTCGACGTGTGGGCCAGCAAGGACCGCGCTGGGCACTGGAGCCGCACGCGCTACAATCACCTGCGCCAGCCGGTGATGCAGCTCGACTCGCTGGCGCGGTTGACGCAGTGGGAGTGGTGCAAGTGCGGCTCGCTGAGCAAGCTCATTGATGCGCAAAACAAGACTACCTTCTGGAAGCGTGACATGCAGGGCCGGGTGACGGAGAAGGTTCTGCCAGACACCAAGAAGTTCGTTTACACCTACCAGCCACTCAGTGGCCGACCCGCCACGGTGTCGATGCCACAGGACGTACTGAACAACCAGACGACGAGCACGAACGTCTATTATCTGGGAGGGCAGTTGCAGACGCTAAACTACACCGCTGCCACGATGGCCGATGTGAGCTATGGCGCAGCGGATGTCTTTGGGCGGCCCACGACGGTGACGGATGGCACCGGCACCACGACGATGAGCTATGTGCCCTTTACCGGCACACCAAATGCTGCTGGACAAGTCGCCACCGTGAATGGTTCGCTAACTAACGATACACGCCGCTACAGCTATGACTGGCAGGGTCGTGCAACGAAACAGGAGATCGTGAATGATGACGGCGTGACGGTAACGAGAACGCAGGAAATCACCGGGCGTGACACACTAGGCCGAGCCACGGGCCTCGTGAACAACCTGGGCACCTTCACCCCGACCTACAACACCGGGAACCTCACGGGCATGGCCGATAGCGTGGCGCTACCGGGCGGCTTTAGCACCGTGATGACGCGCTACGGAGCAGGTGCCGGAGCCAATGCGCTGAGGCTGCAAGGCATCGAACACAAGCAAGGCACGAGCACCGTGCAGAAGCACGATTACGCCTACAATCTGTCTGGCAACCTCACGACCTGGAACCGCACGAACGCCGCGAGCGTGGTCAACGCCTGGACCATGCGCCATGACAGCGGCGATCAGCTCACGGACCTGGAAGAAACCATCGGCGGAACGCCAAGCCGCACGGAAAGCTGGCACTATGACAAAGCAGGAAACCTCGCCTCCACCCAAGTGCAACCCGCTGGGCAAAGCGCCATCTTGCGAATGCGCCAGCACACAGGCCGCAACCAACTCACTAGCTTCGGAGGATCAGGCAAGACGCTGGTGGAAGGCACCGTGGACGAAGCCGCCACGGTGATGGTGAACGGCCAGCCCGCAGCCGTGAACAAGCTCGGCCCAAGCGGTCCCTGGCGCTATCAACGAGAGGTCGATTTCCCCGACGGCCAGACCTCCATCGCCATCGTCGCGACGGACGGCAGCAGCAACGTCACGACGAAGAACTACAGCGTCACCGTCAATGCCGCCGCTGGCGCGCGAACCCTCGAATACGACACCAACGGCAACCTCACGAAACAACGCAATGCCGCGAATGTGGTGACACGATTATGCGAGTGGGATGCCGTGAACCAACTCAAGGCCGTGCAAAGCGCCGAGACACTCGTCGCTGGCGTGAAGCGAAGCGAGTTCACCTATGACGGCGGCGGTCGGCGCGTGCGGCAGATCGATAAAGAACACAACAGCACCACCTGGACCACGGTGAGTGACTGGCGCTACGTCTGGGACGGCCTGGAACTCGCGCAGAAGCGTGACGCCACCACCAACGCTCTGCTAACCAACTACTTCGGCAACGGCGAACAACAAGGCGCGGACGCCATCGTCTATCAAACTGATCACCTCGGAACACCGAGGTCGTGGTACCGTGTGAGTGATGGAATGCGCGGCGAAGCCGACTACACCGCCTATGGCGAACGCACCGTGACCACCACCGGCCCCGGTGTCCCCGAACGCAGCTTCACCGGGCACCTAGCTCACGCCGCCAGCGGCCTCATCCTAGCCCCCTTCCGAGCCTACGACGCCGACCTCGGACGTTGGATCAGCGAAGATCCGATTGGTGAGTCAGGCGGTATGAACTTGTATAGCTACCTCGGTGGAGGCGTGGTAGGCGGTGTTGATCCGTTGGGTCTCTTCAAAATGAATTGGGGCCGTTTTGGCTGGGGACTAGCCAAGGGAGCCTATTGGGGCGTGGTAGGTCTAGCAGCCGCAACGGCTGCTGTGGCGTTCCTGCCTGCGATGGCAGTCGGCGCGCTCGCTGTCGGTGCTGTGGCACTCACTGGCTATGCTGCCGTGAAGACGTATCAGAACTGGCACTGCATGACGGATGGCGACAAGTCAGAGTTGGCCGGTGGTTTGATTGGGGGCGTCGTGGGCGGTGGCCTCGGAGGGCTGCTGAAGGGGCGGGGAGTCGCAAAGACGACTGGGGAGCTGTACCAAAACGGTGCCCGCTATACTCTGCCCGCAGATCGTGCAGCAGTGAATGCCTTCAACAAGTCGGCATTGGCTGACTTTAGGGCATCTGGTGGCAAAATCGTAAACACCAAAACACCTCAAGCATTCAACGGACGATACCACCCTGAAACGAATACAATCGAACTCGCTCCGGGTCGCCATCTCGACACATTAACTGAGGAACTAATTCACTTCCGGCAGGCTCAAGGTGCGGGAATCGTGAACAAGGCACCGTTCACAGGTGGGCCTTCCATGTGGGAGGCTGATGCGGTAGATCGGATGCTTGAACTTGGATTTAGCTCACTACAATGATGTCTACCCAAACCCGATCTTTAGGGCGTGTTATTTGCCCACAACAGAGCCACCTCACGAAGAGCGGTATTGTTTTTGCGATCACCGACTTCTCTGAGGACGGCTGGCGCTCTAGCGGTAAACTTGAAGTGAAGGCTAACGATCCTGATTTCAGGTTCTGGAAGTGGCTCCACGCGAATTGCCTATTGCTCCCTCCTGTAATGGATGAAGTCCATGTGCCTGCTCTGAAGAAGTTCGCGGCAACACTGTCACCAGCGGCGGTTCTTAAAGTGCCATCGGATGGAATATACCTGAATTGCGAATCCAATGGCCCTGTTGTGTCCGAGGCTATTGAAGCTCTCGTCGCTGCTGTCGGACAATCCTCGATCACCAACTTCCAACCAAGCGCCGCTACTACAGACGAGTATGGAATGATGCGTGTATTCTGCCGAGGTCTCGCCGAAGTCTTTGTTTTCCAAGATGGACGCTGCGAGTTCTTCGGTGCTATTGGAAAATACCGCGAAGGCATTACGATGAACATCCGCCTCATTGCCAAACGTGCGCCCGCAACTCCCGATTCGGCGCGTTCAGCCCCGCGAGGCTGAGCTTGATGATAGTCGCCCATTTGGCAGCTACCAAGATCGTTACAGCCAACGCCAAACTCTAGCCTTTCGCCTTGGCAACGAAACCTGTCTCGGCACCATGAGCCTCGTGTTGACCCCTTTAAGACATCGGAACCTTGGCGGCTGGCTTTGCCTCCTCGCCTTCGTTTTGCACCTGACGGGTGAGTCTGTCCAAGCCAGTCAGCACACTGGCGGCTTCCGTGCCGTAGAAAACGCGACGGGCGGCACGAGCTGGATCATGTCCCAGGCCAGTTACAATGACCTGGGTCTGCCTACCGGCACAACGGACCCTGAAGGACGGGAGCAGAAGATCGAGTATTACATGGCGGCAGACGGCACGCAGTATGCAGATAACCAAGATGTGCGTTACGCGAAGGTCAAGAATGGCGCGTCCTGGCAGACGATGCTGACGATCTCTCAATACAAGGTGATCGGTGGTAAGTCGGTGCATCTGCCAGAGGTGATGACAGATGCCTCCGGCGTGCAGACGACGATGGCCTACAATGACAAGGGGCAGGTTGCCTCTGTGACGCTCAGCAAGGGGGCAGGCACCGAGACAACGAATTTGATCTATGACAACAACCTGGACGGCACGCCAGATGCGGACGGCTACCTGCTGCGCGTGGAGCACACCTCACCCGTGAACCCGGCGCAGTTCGTGACGTTGGAGACACGCACCTATGATGCGGCCAAGCGCGTGCGTACGGTGACGGACACGGAGGGCTACACGCTCACCTTTGATTATGACAACCTGGACCGCGTGACGCTGGTGACGCATCCCGACAGCACGACCGAGCAGATGGTGTATGCGGATGGCACGAAGCAGACGCTCGACGTGTGGGCCAGCAAGGACCGCGCTGGGCACTGGAGCCGCACGCGCTACAATCACCTGCGCCAGCCGGTGATGCAGCTCGACTCGCTGGCGCGGTTGACGCAGTGGGAGTGGTGCAAGTGCGGCTCGCTGAGCAAGCTCATTGATGCGCAAAACAAGACTACCTTCTGGAAGCGTGACATGCAGGGCCGGGTGACGGAGAAGGTTCTGCCAGACACCAAGAAGTTCGTTTACACCTACCAGCCACTCAGTGGCCGACCCGCCACGGTGTCGATGCCACAGGACGTACTGAACAACCAGACGACGAGCACGAACGTCTATTATCTGGGAGGGCAGTTGCAGACGCTAAACTACACCGCTGCCACGATGGCCGATGTGAGCTATGGCGCAGCGGATGTCTTTGGGCGGCCCACGACGGTGACGGATGGCACCGGCACCACGACGATGAGCTATGTGCCCTTTACCGGCACACCAAATGCTGCTGGACAAGTCGCCACCGTGAATGGTTCGCTAACTAACGATACACGCCGCTACAGCTATGACTGGCAGGGTCGTGCAACGAAACAGGAGATCGTGAATGATGACGGCGTGACGGTAACGAGAACGCAGGAAATCACCGGGCGTGACACACTAGGCCGAGCCACGGGCCTCGTGAACAACCTGGGCACCTTCACCCCGACCTACAACACCGGGAACCTCACGGGCATGGCCGATAGCGTGGCGCTACCGGGCGGCTTTAGCACCGTGATGACGCGCTACGGAGCAGGTGCCGGAGCCAATGCGCTGAGGCTGCAAGGCATCGAACACAAGCAAGGCACGAGCACCGTGCAGAAGCACGATTACGCCTACAATCTGTCTGGCAACCTCACGACCTGGAACCGCACGAACGCCGCGAGCGTGGTCAACGCCTGGACCATGCGCCATGACAGCGGCGATCAGCTCACGGACCTGGAAGAAACCATCGGCGGAACGCCAAGCCGCACGGAAAGCTGGCACTATGACAAAGCAGGAAACCTCGCCTCCACCCAAGTGCAACCCGCTGGGCAAAGCGCCATCTTGCGAATGCGCCAGCACACAGGCCGCAACCAACTCACTAGCTTCGGAGGATCAGGCAAGACGCTGGTGGAAGGCACCGTGGACGAAGCCGCCACGGTGATGGTGAACGGCCAGCCCGCAGCCGTGAACAAGCTCGGCCCAAGCGGTCCCTGGCGCTATCAACGAGAGGTCGATTTCCCCGACGGCCAGACCTCCATCGCCATCGTCGCGACGGACGGCAGCAGCAACGTCACGACGAAGAACTACAGCGTCACCGTCAATGCCGCCGCTGGCGCGCGAACCCTCGAATACGACACCAACGGCAACCTCACGAAACAACGCAATGCCGCGAATGTGGTGACACGATTATGCGAGTGGGATGCCGTGAACCAACTCAAGGCCGTGCAAAGCGCCGAGACACTCGTCGCTGGCGTGAAGCGAAGCGAGTTCACCTATGACGGCGGCGGTCGGCGCGTGCGCCAGATCGAAAAAGAACACAACGGCACCACCTGGACCACGGTGAGTGACTGGCGCTACATCTGGGACGGCCTGGAACTCGCGCAGAAGCGTGACGCCACCACCAACGCTCTGCTAACCAACTACTTCGGCAACGGCGAACAACAAGGAAGTGACTCCATCGTCTATCAAACCGATCACCTCGGCAGTCCGAGAAGCTGGTATCGCGTCAGCGACGGCTCACGCGGCGAAGCCGACTACACGGCCTACGGTGAGCGCAGCGTAACGAGTGCTGGCCCCGGTGTCCCCGAGCGCAGCTTCACCGGCCACCTGCATCATGCAGCGAGTGGTTTAGTGCTCGCCCCCTTCCGAGCCTACGATGCCGACCTCGGACGCTGGATCAGCGAAGACCCCATCGGCGAAAGCGGCGGCATGAACCTCTACAGCTACCTCGGTGGAGATGTCGTCGGTTCTGTTGATCCCCTCGGCCTGTTCAAGATGAACTGGGGCCGCTTCGGCTGGGGACTAGCCAAGGGAGCCTATTGGGGAGTAGTGGGTCTTGCTGCCGCAACGGCTGCTGTGGCGTTCCTGCCTGCGATGGCCGTCGGAGCTTTGGCGGTGGGAGCGGTAGCCTTGACAGGCTACGCTGCCGTGAAGACCTACCAAAGCTGGCACTGTCTGAGTGACGGTGATAAGTCGGAACTGGCGGGGGATTTGATCGGGGGAGTTCTTGGTGGCGGTGCAGGAGGACTTTTTAAGGGACGGAGTCAAGTGACAATGTTTAGGCGTGGATCGCCGTCCGAAACCACCGCGCCCATGGATTGGGCGATGATGAGCGACGAGGCTCGAATTACACTCACGGTAGAACGATACGGATTCAATTTTAATAAAGGTCAAGTCGTTCGAGCTGGTGGAGACCTCGGCACGGACATCTTTGGAAAGACTGTCTCTACCAGCCCACGCACGCTTTGGGTCTCCAACCTTGCGCTTAGATCCGAAGAAGAACTTGCGATCACCATCGGGCATGAATTGCGCCACTCACGGGCGTTCCTTGGCTCTGGTGCCAACACAGAAGAAGCAGCCATCGCATCGCAGGAAGCATTGAGAGCCTTTATCCAAGGAAACCGCTAATGAACTGGACTGATTTACCGATAGACGAATTTAGGCGCTGGATGGTAGTGCTAGCGCCTGTGTTTGGCGAAAAGCGCCCCGACGCCATTCCCTGCCCGCACTGTGGTGGCGTCTTGCGACTCTTTTTTGCTCGGCACCGCTCAGGCGATGACCGAGGAGGATTTTGGGTTTGGTGTCCCAACTGCCGACGATTCAGCCATAGCACGAGCCGAGTTCCAATCTGGTGGCAAGATATTCCCGTGCCACTCGATAAGCTTGAGCCAACACCGACGTGGCTAGAGGCGAACTGGAACTCCCTCAGTACCGGTGCAACTAACGCAGCACCTGATTCGAAATGTAACAAACCGTAGCCAAGCCGAAACCTGCCTTTCAAGATCAAGGTAAACTCGCAGCCAGCTTCTTGAGCAACGGCATACACACTGATGAACTTCAACCTGAGCCCTCGTACACGCCAACGCCTCGCTGGAATGACACTCTGGACTTTCGGGCAGCAAGCCGGTGTAACTCATTTTCCCATAGTATGGGTTCCTTGAAGTCATGCGAGATCTAAACAGTGTTTACATACATCTCTTGTCCATCGGTTTGATCCACACTAAGGATCTGTTACGCGAGGGCCGCGTGCTTGAAGCCAAGCTAGAAATGGACCATCTTTATGCCATCCCCCAATTGCTGGGATCGTCATCACCTTACCAACACAGGTTCTACCTGAATGACCTTAGAGCGAGGTTTGTTGATGAAGCTCAAGCGATGGGAGCGGAGCACCTCGTGCAGCATATTAACAAGCATTATGTTCCTATTTGGGCGGATCTCGAAGCAGCAGTAGCGCAGCGATTTGACCATGCAGCGGAGTGATTGCAACCAACTGCAAGGCATCGTGCCGAATTGGACGCCGCGTGCGAAAAATGAACCCACGAGCCAACCAATGGCATTGGCTTTGCCAACCCAGATGAAAAAATATAATCTCAGCAGGTTACTCCTGACTTGCGACTCTGTACCGAACACTCATTTGTTGAAGCTGTGTTGTGAAGTCCTCGTGGTCAGCATATTCACCTTACTTTGAAATTTCCCCTTCACGGGCTGAGTCGTTCGAGCTGCCAGCCAGCGCTGTCGCGAGTGTAGCGCAGACGATCATGTAGACGGCTGACTCGGCCCTGCCAGAATTCGATCTCGTTTGGCAGGAGCGCGTAGCCGCCCCAGTGCGGTGGACAAGGGATGTCGATTCCGACAAAGCGCTCCTCCATTTCAGCCTGACGCTGCTCCAGCCATTCGCGGCCAGAGATGACCTGACTTTGCTCAGACACCCATGCGCCGATTTGATGACCGCGCGGGCGGCTGGCGAAGTAGCTCTCGGCTTCGGCGGGCGGGAGTTTGCTGATCGTGCCGCGAATGCTTACTTGATGATGTCTTTGGGTCCAAAGGAAGACGGCGGAGGCACGCGGATCGGCGGCGATCTCGTGACCTTTGCGGCTCTCGTAGTTGGTGTAAAAGTGGAAGCCCAGCGCATCAAGCCCCTTCAGTAAAACGGTGCGCGCGGTGGGTGAGCCATCGAGTCCGAGGGTGGCTAGGGTCATGGCGTTTGGCTCGGGTAACTGATGCGTGAGCGCATCATGAAGCCATGCCTGGAAGAGTTCGCAGGGATCAGCAGGTGCGGTTTCTTCGACGAGACTGTCGAGATCGTAGCTCACGCGCAGGTCGCGGAGAGTGGTGGGAGGGAAATCCATCATGGTAGGAGAAGAAACGCGCGTCAGGGCATTGCGGCAATCGCGGGTTTGCGCCTTGATGCGTTCACATTGTCATGGCCCCACTGACCGGAATTTTGAGCGACCTCGACCGCGTGCTGCTCAGCGCGGAGGAAATCCGTGCCCGAGTCGCGGAGATGGCGGCGCAGATCGAATCGGACTACGCCGATAAAGTCATCACCGTGGTGGTGCTCATGGACGGCGCGCTTTTTTTTGTCTCGGACCTGCTGCGCCAGATTGATCTGCCGATCCGACTCGTGACGCTCGGCGCCAGTAGCTACCACGGCGGCACGGAGTCGAGTGGTCAGGTGAAGATTCAATGGCCCACAGGTGCCAGTTTTGCCGGTGAGAACGTGCTGCTACTCGATGACATCCTCGACACTGGCCTCACGCTTTCTGCTTTGCGGGACAGACTGCTGATCGAGAAACCTGCCTCACTGCGCACGGCGGTGCTGCTCGATAAAAAACGCCCGCGTAGTCACGATTGCCCGCTGGACTACTGCGGCTTTGAAATCGCTGATGAGTTTGTGGTCGGCTACGGCATGGACTATCAGGGGCGTTTTAGAAACCTGCCGTGCATTGGGATTTTGAAGCCATGAACGTGCGCCTGCTTTTCTTTTCAGTCCTGCGGGACATCACAGGTCTCGAAGAGATGGCTTGGACCTGCGCTGCGGATTCAAACGTGAGCCAGTTGTTAGAGCAAATCTATCAGCGCTGGCCGCGCCTGAGCGAGTGGGATGGCAGTCTCTTGATTGCCGTGGATCAGATCTACGTGAAGCGTGACGCGCCACTGCATGAAGACTGCGAAGTCGCCATCATGCCTCCCGTGCAGGGCGGTTAAGGCGCGCTGAGCAGCCTGAACTGCCAGGGGGTGGAAGAGTCTGTGGGGATGTTGAGACGTAGTGTCTCGCGGCCATGCTCTGCATCGGTCGCTTTGCTTTCCACGGTGTAATCCAGACCTGCGGTGAGGCCGCTCCAGGTTGTGCCATCTCGGCTGCCTTGCAGGGTCACGGAGCTGTCAGTCAATCCGGTGCGGCGGCTGTAAGTGAAGTGATGGGTGGTGAGTGTGCCCTCTTTGCTACTCGCACCGCTGCCAGCGATCCAGACATCGGGCGTGCCATCTGCATCGAGATCGAGCGTGGCGTCAGTTGGTGCGGTGGTGTTTGCGCTGACGGAAGCCGGGCCAACAGACACATTTTCAAACACCAGGTTGTCCATGGCATAGGCATCAATGGTGACTTGAGCCGACACGAGGTTTCGGAAAGTGAGCGGGAAGGTAAAGGTCTGGAAGGCGCCGAGTGAGAGGGCACCACCAAAGAGTCCATCAATGGTGAAGCTCGTGCTGACGGTGGAGCTGTTACGCGTTACGCCAGTGAAAGTGATGGTTCGGTACTCTGCAAAGGCGAAGCTGTATTCACCGAGATCAACGCTATGAAGATGGAAGACGCCACCATCTACGCGGCGAATGCTCAACGGCGTCTGTTGGCCAAGTAGTGCGATATGAGGCGTGCCGTTGTTGGGGCGGTTATCCGTATTGGCTCCGACGTGAAGGATCGAACTCGGCGTGCTGAAGAGCATTCCATCCTCCTGATAGCTGGCGATTCCACTTGTCGCTCCATCTGCTGGCGCAACAACACTGAAATCCACGTTGAACTTGGTGAGCAGCGAAACGGCCTGGAATGTGATTTGCATCGCGCGGCTAAGCTGTGGTTGGCCAGACGCATCAAAGGTAAGCGTGCCTGCGATATACCCAGCCACTGTAGGCGCACAGGTGACGGCAATTTGTGCGGACTGGCCGGCGTTGATGCTCACCGACGAGACCGGACCACTGAGTGCTGGCTGTGTAGAGCTGACGGTGACATTCACATCCTGAGTGGAATAGTTGGTCACATTGAAGCTCGTACTGGCGCTGCCATTGATCAGCACCTGACCAAAATCAAACGTGCTGGGTGATACTGCGAGAGTCCCTGGTTCGACTGTGCTGAGTGCGCGGTTCACGGCGTCATATAACACGAGGCGGGAGTTGCTGGCGGTAGCGGCCATGAAGCTGGTGGTGACTGGTAAGGTCGAGAGTTCCAGTGGGGTGAAAGCGACGGCATAGATCTTGGAATTGGAGAAGGCCATCTGCCCATTCCAAGATGAGGCGACGATGCTTGCATTGAGATTCGTTAGCTGGATCAAGGATGTCGTTAAGTAGGCCTTCTGATTGTAAAAGGCACGATTGCCATCGCCAGAAATGACGAAACTGCTGCCGAGTAATCCATTCCAATACGATGCCGTGCTGTAAGTGATGCCACCAGAACCGAGCGCGTATTTGGCGATGCCAGTGACACTGGAACTCTGCTGCACAGCGGCATAGAGGAAGGCACCGTTGCTCGGTGTGCGGGTGATGCAGCTCGGCAGAGTGATAGTCGTGCCGACGGCACCACCCGTTACGGAGTTTACCATCTGTAAAACATTCGCAGCACTCCGTGCGACGAGTCGCCCGACGGGGCCATTGTGGATCGCTACAGCCAGCGTGCTGAGACTCCAGTTGCCGATGATCTGTCGCGCTTGCTGGCGCTGCACGGCGACGACTCGAGTGCCGCCATTGGTCAGGGTGTAAATCCGGTCATCTGCGGCATGAACGACAAAGTCGGTGGCATCCGCCGCAGTCAGCACGGCCTGCTCGACACGAGCTGTGAGGGGATCAATCCAGAGTAGCCAGCCTTCATACGGGCTAGCGAGATCACGATGCAAGCCATAGATGAATGGCAGCGCGGGATCTGCCTCAAGCTTGATGATGTTGAGAGTGCTGAGCAGACGAAAGGTGACCGGAACGGTGACGATGTCCGCACCTGAGGTGAGGGTGATCTGCGCCAGTTGATTGCCTGCCGTGAGGCCTGTGGGATTAAAGGAGACGATGACTGTGGCAGGACCAGTGCCTGCAGCCGTGTCCACGCTGAGCCATGAGGCATTGTCAGAGAGCGTCCATGGCGTGGTGCCAGCAGCAGTCGTGATATTCAACGTCGTGGTCAGTGAAGCTGTGCTGCCGAGTAGCGTGGCCATCGTCAGACTAGTCGGCGTCACGGCCACAGGTGGGATGCGGAAACTCCATGCGGTGCCTTTCACCGTACTGCCATCAAGGTTGCGTGTGTCGATGCGCCAATAATACGTCTGGCCTAACTGGAAGGTGGAGCCGCTGAAGGCAAAGCTGACGCCGGGTGTGTTACCACGATAGATGCCGCCAGTGCTATTCGTGGCGGCATTCAGAACGGTGGCATCGGTGCTCAGGAAGACATCGTAGCTGGCGGATGTCGGGCTACCGGTCCAGCTAAGAGCGGTGGGCGCAGCGGCTAAGCTACTGCCATCAGCGATCAGCGGATTGACCGTGGCCACTGGCAGATTGGGAATGGCAAAGCGTGCGAGTCGAAGCGTGCTGTTGTTCAGATAGACGAGCGCTGTCTGATCAGAGGTAAAGGCAGCTACCGTCACAGAAACGGGCAGTGAGTGCAGCAAGGCACCAGTTGCATCCATGACATTGCTGCCACTGACGAGGCCCTGGCCATAGGCTGAAGCGGCAATGATTACTTGCCCTGTGTAGGACTGCCGTGTGGTGAGCGTTGGGTTGAAGCGTGAGCCTTTGGTGATCACGGCATCACGATTGGCACTGTAAAACACAGGAGCCTCTAGAGGATTCTGCGAGACGGTGTCGGTGCTGAGACTGGTCTGGCTCAGCGTGACTGAGGCACTGCTGATACGCGCTAGCACTGAGGTGTTGCTGGTTCCCCAGCCACTCTGTGACCATGCATAGATCGTGCTGCCATCAGGAGTGACGACGAAGTCACCGATTCCTGCACCGGAATTTAGAACGAAACTTTGCAGCTCGAAGCCGGCATCATAATTGAAGACATGCAGGGCGGGATTCGTCGCGGCATCGGTATAATAGACGAGGCCTGGGCGACCTGTTTCGATGTGGTAATGATAAGGGCTTCCAGTGCCAGCATCGAGCGCGGAGGGAATGGTCTTGGTGCTGACGAGCGTGAAGGTTTCGAGATCCACCTGGGTGATGGTTTTGCCTGCAAAGCTGATGGCATACAAAAGACGACCGTCTGTGGTGAGATCGGCATCCGTGATATCGGTGGGCAGGAGCAAAATGCTTTCTGCCACTAGCGTGGTGGCATTCACTGCTGCGAGCACGGACGGCTCTCCGCTCGCGCCACGAATGATGCCTAGCACACGCGATGGACGATAGTCGGTGAGGAGCTGGCTGAAGTTTGCTGTGCGAACGGTGAGACTCACTGGCACTGGTAGAGTGATGCCGTTGTAGATAATGTTTACTGCCCCCTGATAAGAGCCTGCGGTGAGTGTGCCGTTGTATGTGAGGGTGAGACTATCGCTGCCAGCACCACTGGATTTTGAAAGTGTGATCCAGGGCACCGTCGGGCTTGCCGTCCAAGCCTGATTTGACCCTGCGCGTGTGGTGATGGTGAGCGCGTTTTGTGCGGAGCCCGAATCGGTGAGTTGCAATGCAGTGATGGCGGTGGGTGCCACATCGAGTTCTGCGGGCGTCACGTTTAGGGTGAGCGGGATGTCGGCGCTACCGGAGACGGGCGCATTGCTGGTCACGCGAATCGTGGCGGTATGGGTGCCGATTGGCAATGTGCGGGAGTCGATCTGCACATTGGGAGTGGAGCTGCCGCCTGCTGCGCTGCTGCCAGAAGCAGGACTAACGCTGGCCCAGGGCGTGCCTGCAGGTAGAGCCATGTTTTGCAGGAACGAATCCATAATGCTCCCCGCGAGCGCATCAGACACCTGAGCGCCGCCTTGTCGGGCGAACAAAAGATAATACAAGCGAACACTGCCCGAGAGACCAGCCACATTGTGGTCGTCTCTGTCCGTATCGGTGCTGTAGTTGTGAGAGATGCCGGGTTTGTCCTCGACAATGATGAGATGGTTCACCGAGGGATCAAAAGCTCCCGACACACCTTTGAAAAAGCCCTTATAGGTGATGCCACCCACGGTGCGAGTGAGCACGGCCCCATTGGTGATACCTGAGCCGTCGGCACCGAGATTTCCACGGACGGTGAAGCCGCCCAAGCCGTTCATGTCACCCGCAAAAACAAAGAGACCGTTTTGCTTGAGCGTAAAATAGCTTCCGCCAACTCCCATGGCAGCGCTGCTTATGACCGTGTTGTTAGAATAGGCCAGTGCGCTGATCAGATTGTTGTCGATGATGTTGCCAGTGTCATACATGTCAAAGCCGCCATCGGTGATGGAGTTACCGGTCTCACCTTCGGTGAAGGAATAGAGATTTGGAATCAGCGCGGTGAGCGTGGCGTGGTTTGTATTCACGCGCTGCAAGATTTCCTGCAGTGTGCCAGCGCCGGTGCTTGTATTCGTGATGGCCGCCTGCCAATTCAGAGCAGAGCCGCCATCGTTACTGATCGTTAGTGGTTGAGTGCTGGTGCGACCTTTTTCTAAACTCAAAGTGAGCGTGCTGGGCTCGACACGCAGAGTCGGCGGAGTGATGCCGCGGCCTGAAACGGGCAGCACAACAGGGGAAGGCAAAGCGGGGTTTGTAATGAAGCTTAACTGGCCACTGAAGGAGGCTGCGGCATCAGGTGAGAAACGCACCGTCACGGTCCGTGAAGCTCCGGCTGCAATCGTCGTCGGTAGTGAGATGGGCATCTTATCAAATTGGCCGCTATCACTCGTTATGCCGGTGAGGTTCAGTGTCGCATTACCATCATTGCGCAGTGAGATCGACAACCATGACGTGCTGCCATTGAAGGTGTCTGCGAAGCTCAGCGCTGCGGGAGTGATGGTGAGACGCGGACGCAGCATGACGGTGATCGTCACGGGCACCACGAGACTCGGGCGCGTGGGATCATTGCTGGTGAAAGTGATCTGGCCTGTGGAGGTGGCCGCTGCTGTGGAGAAAGTGCTGCTGACGGTTAGCGTGAGGGCGCTACTGCCTGCCGTTGCGGTGGTGCCTGAACTGCTACTGAGGCTGGTCATGCTGGCGATGGCTCCCGTGCGGGCTGCCGTCCATTGCAGGGGCAGGCCGCCTGTGTTGGAGAGCGTCAGCGTGCTGGTCAGCGGCACGCCCGGCTGTACGCTCAGCGTGAGAGCTGTCGGCACCACCTCGATGTGTGGAGCGACGGCTCCGCGACCACTCAGTTGGATGACTCGATCCGGCGTGCTGCGCGCATTGCTTTTCAGAGTGAGGCTCGCATTGTGATCACGCGCTTCAGTCGGTGAAAAGTGCACGGTCATCGTTGTGCTAGCTCCAGGGTCGATCATGAGCGGTAGAGTGATGCCCGTCGTCGTAAAGGCAGCTTCACTGCTGATGATTTCAGTGATGATCAGTGGCCGATTACCTGGATTGGTGATCGTGCCAGTCAGCGTGCTAGTGGCCTGCGTGTAGGTCACTGGGAAAGCATACACGGCAGGCGAATGCCGCAGCACGGCTGCCGATGCTACGTGGAATGTGACTGGCACATCCACCTGACTGAGGCTGAGTGCATTGCTATTGAAGCGCACCTTTGCCGTCTGCGGGCCAGCAGGAAGACCGGCCGTATCAAGCGTGGTGGTGACGACTGAGCTGCCACCCGCTGGGGTGGTGCCAGCAGCAGCGGACAGCGTGATCCATGATGTCGGCGTGCCGGTGACATCGAGCAAAAGATTCGTCCAGGTCAGCGCTACTTGCCCGCTGTTGGTGACGGTGAGATCGCGTGTCACACTTTCCCCAGGCTCTAGCTCTTCATTTAAAAGGCTTGGCGTGATCGCTATAGCTGGAGGTCGCACGACTTTCGCGATCACAGGCAAGAGGACATCTGTTTTGCTCAGTGAAGTTTTGATCCTGAAGTGGTCATTGAAGTCACCAGTCACATTGGAGCTGAAAAAGAAGTTCAGCGTCCTCTGAGCACCGGGTTCTAGCGTGAAGGGCCAAGACACCGTTGGGAGGATCAGACGCCCGCTCGAGTTGGTGATGGAAATCACCTGTAGGGGAGCATTGCCCGTGTTTATGCAATCAAACGATGAGGACTCCACTCGATTCGCCCAAGCTTCATCAAAGCGCAGACTCGCGGGATAGAAAGCCAGCACGCCGAGGCGACTCACATTGATCGTGATCGGCACCACCACGCGCGGTCGTGCGGCATCATTACTCGTTAAGGTGATCTGTGCCTTATGGCTGCCTGCTGGCATCAGCGCGGTATTGATCGCGACCGGCACGATCTGACTTTGACCCGGAGCGAGTGTGCCGCCTGGAACCGTGAGTGTCAGCCATGTGCCAGTGTACTCGACTGTTAATGCCCAGGTCAGCGGCAGATCACCGCTATTGGTCAGCGTGATCGTGCGCGCATGACGCGCGCCCGGAAGTGTGCTGAAAGCCATGCTCGCTGGCGTGAGCTGAAGCGTCGGACCGCGGATGCCTCTACCGTTAAAGGTGAAATAGAGATACCGACCCGGCACATTGGCCGCGAAAAGAACGCTGCTAGTCACCGCGCCAGCCTTAGTCGGCCGGAACTCAAAAATCAGGCTGCGCGTCTCACCACCAGGGATCGTCACCGGCGTCGGACTCAGACACACAAAGGCGGCAGACAAGGACAGCTTGCTGCTGAGCACGAGATTCGCCGCGCCGATGTTTTTGATCGGCATGCTGATCTGGCGGCGCGTATTTAAAATGGTGTTGGCAAAAGTCGCCACTTGCGTGAACTGCGGACGAGCAGCGGCCCTGACCCGCAGCGTGATCGTGAGTGCCACATGCGGTGTGTCGGGGTCTTGAGAAGTGATGTGCAGAATGGTGGTGTGATCGCCCGGCGGCAGTAGGCCGGTGTCGAAATTGAGCCGCACCTGACCGCGCGTCTTGGCATTGAATCGGCCTGCCACGCCTGGCAGACTTGCCCAAGTCGGGCTGCTGCCACTGGCCCCAGGAAAATGATCCAGCGCCGCCTGCCAATCGAGCGGGCCGAGGCCCTTGTTCTCAAGGGTCACAAACAAAAAGCCTGCCTCGCCCTGATTCAAGGTGATGAGAGGCGCGGCGGGTGACACGGCGATGTCTGGCGCCAACTGTCGAGTGCCCGTTATCGGCACGATCACTGAGGGCGCAGTCGGATCGTCACTTTCGATCACCAGTTCAGCCACAAAATCGCGCACGGGAGCTGTCGTCGCAAAACTCACCGCCACTGTCTGACTCGCGCCACGTGCCACTTGGAAGCTCGTCTGTCCGACGATGTTAAAGAACGCTGCATCACGGCCCTGAAGCCGCAGGGCAGAGATACTCAGAGGCAGCGTGCCGATGCTGGAGATCGAAATTTCCTGCTGCGCGCTCATGTTCTGCACCACCGAACCAAAGGCGAGTGTGCTCCGATTCAAAGATAGCTGCGAGGCGTCCCCCACATTCATCGTCACGGGCAGTGCCGTCTCGGGTTCATCAGGGACGTTCGTGCTGAAAAGAACCGTCGCTTCGTAGCTGCCAGCGGTCAGCGTTTGCGAATTGAGATCAAGCGTCAGGGTCTGCATGGCACCTGGCGTGAGAATGCCTGCTGGTGGTGTCGCTGTCAGCCAGCTTGGCCGCTCGATGAGGCCATCGACGATCTGATTGGCCAAGCGCCGAGCGTCTCCGGTGACGAAATTTGAGTCATCGGAAATTTCATTGCCGACGAAAACCATCACGCCTGATCCGAGCGACGTCACTGCCGCATGGGCGCGACCATTTGGGTCCATGACCAGTCGCTGCGCCGTGCCACTGATCGTGGCTGAGGCACCTGCCGCGACAGCCTGCACCGTGGTCACACCGAGCGTCATCGGATGACTGCGGATGTCCGTCAGACTCAGATCACGAAAGCCATCGAACACCGCCGTGATGCCGGTGCTGGCGAACAATTGATTGATCATGGTGATGGACTCCGTGTTGTCCGCCTCACAGAGCACGCCAGCACCAGCGCTGATTCGGAGGCGCAGCCGACTAATGTCAGTCGCAGTGAAGTTGGCGATAGCGTCGTCCACGATCACGGTGTCCACCGCATCCAGCGCGGCCACGCTCAGAGGCAGAGTCAGCGTCACCACCTGTGCGCCGCGCGCCACCAGATCACTGATCAAGACGGAGCGATCCCAGCTCGTGCTCACCGCTCCGACGACCAAGCCATCGAGCGTGCCCAGCGCGGCCTCCAAGGCTGGCACTTCCAGCTCTTGATTGATTTTAAAAGCCGCACGCAGACCGCCATCTTGCAGCTCGGGTTGCTCGATCACAGTGGCAGCAGGCAGATTGAAAAACCTGAGCGCCGTGCTGCTCTGCACATGTCCATTGAGCAGTTGCAGACTCCACCTCAGCGGCCCCGTGCCACGATTCCGCACCTCCACCGTGCGACTGAGTGCGCGGCCTGAATACACATTCGCGGTCACCGCAGCCGGTGTCAGACTGAGCTGCGGAATGCCGAGCGCAAAGTCCACATTGCTGTGGGCTGGTGGTGTGGTGACCAGTGTTGGCGTGCTCGTCACATAGCCCGGAGATGCCGCCGTGATGCTGTAAACACCATCCGTCACCGTCATCGCATAAGTGCCATCACTGGCGCTCGTGGTCGTGAAGGTGGATGGGCCGACAAGTTTGATCGTCGCGCCTTCGATCGCTGCGGCATCACCTGCATCGGTGATGCGGCCCCGGATGAGTGAGGAGATGTGCAGGTAAAGCGTGACGCGGTGGGCAGTCGTCTCTGCCGGAGTTCCATAATGCAGTGTGATGATGAACTCCTCCGCATACGGTGTGGGCGTGCTGGCCTGCGAGCGCACGAGAAATCCAGTCAGCGGTGCCACGCTCTCGCTCGGTGCCAGCGTGCCCACATTCACGGTGCCCTGCGTGATCGTGAATCGTGAAGTGGCTGCGCTGCTCGCCAGTGTGGCCGTCACATTTTGCGCGGCATCACTGCCGCGATTCACCACCGTGAAACGCAGCGCTAGTGTCTCACCCGGATTGTAAATGCCATCGCCATTACCGCCGGGTTGCTCTTCAATCGTCGTCACGCTGACGACCGGGCGCGGCCCAGCGGATTGCTCGATCAGCCGCGCCACATTGAGCCGACCGCCGGAGACGGTTGTCGTAGCGAAAGCAGGCAGCGCATCGACGGTATCCAGAAGCTGCGCTTTGATCTCTGCCGGCGTCATCAGTGGCGCGATGCTCTTTAATAGAGCCACCGCTCCAGACACATGCGGTGTGGCCATCGAAGTGCCGCTGAAACTCGAATAGCCGCCCCCGATGATCGTGCTGTAAACCGAAGAGCCTGGTGCGGCTAAGTCCACGCTCGTCGCGCCATAGTTCGAGAAACTTGAGCGTGCATCCCGGTCCGTGCTGGAGGCGACGGAGATGATGTTATCCAGCGGATAACCCGCTGGATACTGCGGTGAGAGATCCGTGTTTGAACTATCATTGCCCGCTGCAGCAATGAATAATTGATGCGCCGCCCCAGCATCTGCGATGGCTGCCTGGAGCAGTGAGCTGGAGCCGCCGCCGCCCCAGGAGTTTGAGGTCAGATCCACGCCCAAACTGGTGGCGTAGTTCACGCACTCGATCGCGTCAGAGGTACTGCCACCGCTCGGTCCCAGGAAGCGGATGCCGACGATGGAAACCTGCCAGCAGACGCCGGTCACCCCATTGAGATTGTTGCCCACACCACCGATCGTGCCTGAGCAATGCGTCCCGTGATTATTCTCATCCATCGGGTTGCTGTCGTTGGAGAAAAAGTCCCAGCCATTCACATCATCGACAAAGCCGTTGCCGTCGTCATCGACACCGTTGCCGACGATCTCATTCGGATTCCGCCACATGTTCGCCGCCAGATCAGGATGCGTACGGTCCACCCCCGTGTCGATCACACCCACCAGCACCTCGCGTGATCCCGTGCTGATGTCCCAGGCCTCGGGCGCATCAATGTCCGCATCGGCCGTGCCGCCGGTCTGGCCCGTGTTGTGCATGCCCCAGAGCTGGGGAAAACTCGTGTCATCAGGGAACAAGGTCGGGAAGACCAAGTAGTCCCGCTCCGCCGTCGCCAACTGCGTTTGCGGTGCCTTTGGGAACGCTTTTTTAAACGCTGACATGATCGTGCTCGCACTGTCCAGCGTGCCATTCGCCATCGCGATCAGTCGCACCGGCGTCGTCTGGAGCCGATGCCGGACATAGAATCCATGGCGCTTGGCCCAGTCCGCGATTTTTGATTCGGAGACATCAGCGGGGAATTTCACCATCACATGATCCGCCACAGAAAACTCACGCCGCATGGGCATCTGATCATCAGCCCGCAGCCAGATTTCTTCACGGATCAGCGGGTACTTAAA
>JBEBGU010000668.1:0-3206 GCA_040081325.1 Prosthecobacter sp. | reverse complement strand
TGCATGCTCTTTCAAACAACACCGCCGCCATTGCCCAGATCAAAGAACCCTGCCTTGATTTCATCGACTCGCTCTGGAGTGCCGCTGGTGGCTTTCACGGTAACTGGACGGACGACTCGCTCGACCCCGAGTACACCTACTACGGCCTGCTTGCACTCGGGCACCTAGCTTTGTGAATGTCATGACAGCTAGAAGTCGAATTCAACTCTGTTTCAGTCTGCCTCTCTGTATGCGCTTTTTGATTCTCTTCCCGATTCTCGTTCTTTCGGCTTTAGCCAAAGACATCCCCGTCTCCGATGTCGGAGTTCTTCAAGAAGCTCTCAAATCCGCGCAACCCGGTGACAATCTGATCCTCCCTGAAGGCGAGTGGTGTGATGCTGAGATCCACTTCACGGGGAAGGGAACGAAGGACGCGCCGATCACTCTGAAGGCGGCGGCTCCTGGCAAGACCGTGATCACTGGCAAGAGTACGCTGCGCATTTTTGGTGAACATCTCGTGGTCGATGGCCTGCTCTTTAAAGATCCTGACACGAGCGTGAATGATCTGATCCTATTTCGGAAGGACTCGAAAAATCTCGCCCAACACTGCCGCATGACTAACTGTGCGATCATCAGCACGCTGCCACCTGCGGGCGCGCTGGACTGCCGCTGGCTCGGACTTTATGGCGTCGGTCATCGCGTGGATCATTGCAGCTTCCAGGGTAAGACAGGGAAGGGCACCACCTTTGTCGTGTGGCTCGGTCAGGAGGGTGATGGCCGCCACCAGATCGATCACAACTACTTCGGACCGCGTGAAAAACTTGGCAAGAACGGCGGTGAAACCATCCGCGTCGGTGATAGTAAGACCTCCATGCATAAGGCTGAGTGCCTCGTCGAGCACAACCTCTTTGAGAAGTGCAATGGCGAGATCGAATGCATCTCCAACAAATCCTGCGGCAACATCTACCGCGCGAACACCTTCCTCGAAGTTGGCGGCACGATCACGCTGCGTCATGGCAACGGCTGCACGGTAGAAAAGAACGTCTTCATCGGCAATGAAGTGAACGGCACCGGCGGCATCCGCATCATCGGTGAGGATCACATCGTGCGTGGCAACCATCTCGAAAACCTCACCGGCGATGAAGCGCGATCTGGCATCTGTTTCATGATGGGCATCCCCAACTCACCCGCCAACCGCTACTTTCAGGTGAAGCGCGCACTTGTCGCAGACAACACCTTCGTGAACTGCGAGCACTCCCTCTTCATCGGCCTCAACGATGACCCGAACGGCATCCTACCGCCCGTGGAAACCGTGATCAGTGGCAATCAGATTTCAGCGCCCAACCACACCCTCGTCGAAGCCAAGTGCGAGCTCGATGGCATCACCTGGAAAGGCAATCTCTTCTTCGGCAAAGATCTGGGTATTCCCACCACTCCAGGCATCGAAACAAGCGAACCCAAGATCACCGCACTGAAGCCAATCACTCGTGCCGAAGTGGGTGCAGCGTGGTGAGCTATTGGGTGAAGTAAGTATCTTCATGCGAATACGGCGGGGCGCAGCAGCAGAGGAAACGCAGAGTTTGTGTCGCGGTGATCTGATGCCAGGCATTCGGCGGAATGAGGATCGCATCGCCGGGATTCACGGTGCGGGTTTCGCCATCGATCTCCATCGTGCCGGTGCCTTCGAGGATGAAATATAACTCCTCGCTCAGCTTGTGGTAGTGGCGCTCGGTAGGTTTTCCGATGGGCACTGTGGCCTCGGCTAGCGACTGGTTTTGCACGGGTGCATTCGTGTTATCGAGGATGCTGCGAATGGTGCTGCGGTCTTTCGTGGTGAAGGGCGTTTGTTGGGAAAGCTGGTTGATCGTCATGTGTGTGTCTGCATCGTCCCGACCTCACTTATAAAGGCAAGCCCGCGCATGAATTTTAACACCCAAGACTGCACCGCTATCATCACAGGAGCTTCGTCCGGCCTCGGTGCGGAGTTTGCCCGGCAACTGGCTCCTCAGGCACGCGCGCTGGTGCTGGTGGCCCGGCGGATTGAGGCTCTGGAGGCGGTGAAGGCCGAGCTGCTATTTTTGAAACCAGGTCTAGAGGTGCATCTGGTGGTGGCGGATCTCTCCACCATGGATGGTCGCGCGGTGCTGACCGATTGGGTTCATCTCTCTGCCTGCAAGCCGAACTTGCTGATCAACAACGCAGGTCTGGGCGATTACGGAACGCTGGCCAGCGCGACTCAGGAGCGCTTGCAGGCGCAGATCGATGTGAATGTGAGCGCGCTGGTCCTGCTGACTCATGCGCTGCTTTCACAGCTCCAAGCAAATGCACCGAGTGGGGTCATCAACATCAGTTCACTGGCGAGTATGATACCAATGCCTGACCTTGCGGTGTATGCGGCTTCGAAGTCATTTGTTACCAGTTTTAGTGAGGCACTGGCGGTGGAACTGGAGCCGCAGCAGATCCAAGTGACTTGTGTGTGCCCTGGACCGACACCGACGAACTTCAGTAAGACAGCTCGTCGTGAAGATGGTTCTGACACGGACCGTGATGGCCAAGATTTACTACGCATCCCATCGACACAAGTCGTGGCTGAGGCACTTGCTGGTTTGCGTGCTGGTAGGGTCTGTGTTTTTCCTGGTCTGGGTGTCTCCATTGCAGGCCCGCTGTTTCGTGTGATACCGCGCGCTTTGCTGCGCTGGGTGTTGCGGCGGCGCTTTAATAAAGGCACAGTCTAAGTCACGCATGAAGCCCCCGCCGCCAGAAACTACTCCACTGACAGAAAACCGTGGTCACTCACAGTGGGAACCGCCGCACAAACGCGGCTTCTTCAGTTCGCTGATCCGGCTGCTGGTGCTGGTGATCATTGCGCTGCTGCTGGTGATTCCATTCACTCCTTTTGCTGGTAAGATTAAGCAGGGGATTAAAGAGATCGTCAGCGCTGGTCGCAGTCGCACTGAGATCGTGACGCGAGAGATCGAAAGACGAGTCGAAGTGCCGAAAGAGGTGATCAAGGAAGTCATCAAAGAAGTGCCTGCACCACCACCGCCACTGCCTGAAGGTTACATCCCGCGCAAGGAGGCAGACGTGGCGACTTTCTACAACGGCATCACCATCAAGACAAAGTTGGAAACGGAGCAGGGCACCTACGCGAGCCTTGAACGGCTGAATCCTGATGCCTACAAAGCCGAGTTCCAGCTCAGTGTGCGCGTGCCGAAAGCGAATCAAAC
>JBEBGU010000667.1:0-3210 GCA_040081325.1 Prosthecobacter sp. | reverse complement strand
CACCACGGCCTACGGCGGCCTGCTTCACCTCACGTGGGGCGTATTCATAGATGGCAAGGCCGTGCTCGGCTGCTGCGATGAGACAGGCGGCACGCGCGGTGCCGAGCACGATGGCGGTCTTGAAACTCTGCACAAAAATGGTGGCCTCGATGGCGCAAACCGTAGGTTTGTGCTCGCGGATGACATCGTTGAGCTGCTCACGAATGGCAACTAGGCATCCTGAATGCAGCAGCTTGGCTGGATTTGAAATGACCCCATAAGCGATGGCTTTCAAATCGCGCCCGTCCTTCTCCAAAACCGACCACCCAGTATTCCGCAATGCGGGGTCAATGGCGAGAACACGCTCAATGGTAGGCGCGTTCGCCACGACGCGGACACTGCTGCTAGCCGCTTTGGCTTTGTTTGCCAAAACGGCGGCTAGCTGGTTGGCAGTGAGACGTGCCATGATGATTTAATAACCGCGCTTTTTCTTCGGCCGACTGCTCCAGCTTTCTCCGAGACGGAAAAGCTTATCGAGCGAGATGGCTCCTGAACCGAAAAGAAGAAGCGTGAAGGCGATCAATAGATACAGCCAAGCAGCCTCGATGTAGATGGCACCAGCCTTGGGTGCCAGGATCAGAAAGCCAATGACCACAGGCATGAAGATGACGGCAAACAAACGGGTGAGAAAGCCAGTGATCCAGGCAAACGCCACGGCCGTGACGATGATGGCAACAGCAGGCGCGAGGAGCGTCGGCTGAGGCAAACCAGCATCACTAAAGGTCTTCACCCAGTCCCAGTTCTGCTCTTTCCACATGAACTCATAGGCACCCACTCCAGCGCTCCAGCCATGACGTGTCATGAGCATGAGACCAGCTCCAATTCGGAGGATGGCGATGGTTTTAAAAAGGCTGCTCCAAGGGTTTTGATTGGCGGCTGGATTGCCACCGATGTAGTCGATCATGTAAGTTAGATGTCGGGAGAAAGTTCGATGATGTCGCCAGGCTCAGGCTCCTCTTGATCTGCATCGTCGAGGGTGGAGAAGTAGCGCCGCACGCCCTCACGGATGAGATAAACGCCGTGCGAAGTGGAGCCAAGTTTGCGACCACCAGAAACCGTGACGGCCTGCTTGATCGTCATTTGTTCCCAGGCTGGAATGAACTCGTCCTTCAGCACATCACCGCAGATGGAGACGACAGGCGTGTCCTCCACAGAAAGAATGTGGACAGTGACAGGACGAGTCAGGCGCAGTCCGATTCGGAAGGTAGCAGCGATCGATTGAATGGCCTGTGGAAGTGTGCCGCCGCCGATTTTTGCACTGCCCACAGTACCGAAGTCGATCACGCCTTTTGTGTCCACCATGAGCACATTGTTGTAGATCCTTTTCGGTGAGCGCGCGCCTTCATAGACATGGATGCGGATGGTGTGCCCATAGCCCAGGGTGCCGCGTGCATTGAAAGGCATCTTTGGATCATCGACAGCCACCGTGTCGGTATCAGGCATCCCAGGGATGATGTTCTTGATCTTCTTCAGCGTGGAAAAGCTGGGCAGCGATGGCATCGAAGGCATGGGCAATTTGCTCAAATCAGGCGTGAAACGCTTCACGGTGGCGCAGGCGCTGAGGCAGAGGGTGGCGATCAGCACGGGTAGGACTGTTTTGAGAAAGCGTGACATGGGGTTCAAAAGGAGGCGCGCATGATGAATGCCACGGGCCGACATGACAAGGCCAACGTCACTCGACGTTGGCCTGATATAGAATATCAAAAATTGAGACTTATGCGGCGAGCTTCTGTTTGCCTTTAGCAACGAGTAGATCAGCGAGCTCTGGCATATAGCGCACGATTTCGTGGGCCAGCATTTCCAGGCGCGTGTCTGATTTCCAGCCGCCCTTCATGCTCCTATCACGGTCATGAAGTTCCATGTTCATCACGGTAGTAAACACTTGCATGTCACTTTGAAGTTCGAGTTGCGTCGGCATGGTGAGCTATGAGGGTAGGGTGGTTGCTGCGGTGGACAGCACATCACCATTTTGAACAATGAATTTCCTTCGCGTCAGCGCCCCTTCCTTTAACTTCTGCTCCAGCGCCTGGCCGATGAGCAGACGAGCTGCCTCAGACGGGCTACAGCCGTACATGCCATCAGCCGTCAGGTCCTCCAGATACATCTTGATCTGGGGAGTGACTGCGATGGTCATGGTGACCGAGTCGAAGTTGTTGGTGGGACGCGCCATTTGTTAAAACAGGGATTAAATGCCATTTAAACCGAGTTTACCCAAATGATCAAGATTGAATCAGGTTATTTCGGGGTTTTTACCCGCTTAAAACCACCCATTTAATTAAGATGTCTTAATCATCTCGGCATTTTCGAGTCCTCCGATGGATTTCAGGGCCAGCGTTCGTTTGGCTACCCCCATGAAAAACAGACTTCTCATTCCCCTCCTCGCCGCCCTTTCAATCAGCGCTCACGCCGAAGACGGCTGGCAAGAGTGGTTCAAGGACGGCCTTGGCGATGCGCAGGTCGTCAGCGGGACAGCCAGCTACAAAGTCGAAAACGGCACGTTAATCGGCACGACCACTGATGGCAGCCCGAACTCTTTCTTGATGAAAGGCCCCTTCAAAGACTTCGAGCTCCAGTTTGAAGTGAAGGTGGATGACCAACTCAATTCCGGAGTCCAAGTCCGTAGCCATTTGGCCAAAGAAGGTGATCCCGCCCCCGAAGGCAGCAAAGGCGACAAACCACTCCCTGCTGGCCGCCTCTACGGCCCGCAGTGCGAGATCGCCGTCAATGGCACCGCCGGTGATTTCTATGATGAAGCCCGTCGTGGCACATGGTGGAGCATTCTCACCAAAACCGAAGCTGTGCGCACCGAAGAAGCCAAAGCCGCCTTCAAAAAGGGAGAGTGGAACCTCTACCGCATCGTCGTTCAGGGAGATCACTATCAGAGCTTCGTCAATGGCGTGAAAACAGCCGACTTCACTCAACCCGGCGATCCTGAAGGCAACATCGGCTTCCAAGTACACGGCATTAAAAAGGGCGAAGGCCCTTACACCGTGTGCTGGAAGAACGTGAAGTTTAAAACACTCTAAATCCCCACCATCATCTAGCGGAGTCAGATCCCTTTCTGATTCCGCTTTTTTGTGCCATCATCCGACCATGTCTGATCTCCTCGCTCTCGCTCAAAAAGCCGCACTACAGGCTTATGCGCCTTACTCGAAGTTTCAAGTCGGCTGC
>JBEBGU010000666.1:0-3212 GCA_040081325.1 Prosthecobacter sp. | reverse complement strand
AAATCGTCGTCCGCTTGGCTCGATACATAAGTGCCATAGCTTATAGCTACGACACTTGCAGACTATGACAGACTCACGGTGCTATGGATGACGGATACTAATCCCCATCGCCTCGGGTGTTTGCAGCTTGGGCTTTTCCACCGCCGCCCCGGCGGCCGGGGAAGTAGCAGATCGCGCAGGCTTGCCTATCACTTCCGGGCTGTCGGTCAAGTAGGCTCACTGGGTTTGGCTCATGGCAGGTTGTTCGGGTTAAAGTAGAACACGGGCTGATGCACTCCGCAGGTCCTGGGCTTGTGACGCACCACACCGGGCATATGTACGAACTGGCAGCGGATCCAGGTGGTAGGATCAGCGCCCAGCATCAGGTGTATTTGAGCAGCGCCACAGCCCCAGCGACATTGGGTTCATCGAGCCCCTTGAACTGCGCAAGTTCGACCGCACTCACCCAGGACTTATCCATGGCCTCAAGCTCCGTCGCCTCCGACGTGCTTTGTCGATAGGGGCCGAAAATCGTGGCATGCCCGACTTTTTGAGTGAGGAACAGGGATACTCAAGACTTGTTCTTCCACATGTTTTTGGCCTGTTCCGCAGTCCCTGCGAAACCATGCAGGCGGCACCTGCATGTATGACAAAACATGACAACTCAAGCTCATTACCTTGCGAGACTATCTGCATGCACCCGCGATTCCCTTTGCAGGCAAACAAGGAAACATGCAAATTTAAGCACAGCACTCATGACACCATCACCCGCACAGTTCTCTGTGCGGTCAGTGGGGATTCGGACGACTTCCCCGCCAGCAGCACCCCCTACGAGCCGACCATGACCTTGCCAAGGCTGTCCAGTCAACGGTGGGGAGGGCGTCTTCAAGTAGTGGAGGCGGTAGTCACGGAGTTCGGGCTGGTCGAGGGGAGTAGTGGGCGCTTGTCTTCAAACAGGCTGGCTTGTGGCTAGGCGGCGACGAAGCTTTGGTTGGCGAGTTCGGCGGCCATGTCGGGGCTGGGTTTGAACTCGGGCTCTAGACTGGGGCGGATGTGGGAGCGGTCATTGAGGAAGGTGATAAGGTGCTCGCGCAGCTCATAGTAGCGTGGGTCTTCCATGATCTCTTTGCGGTTGCGTGGTCGCTCAAAGGGGATTTTTAAAATGTCGCCGACTTCGGCTTCGGGGCCGTTGGTCATCATGACGACTCGGTCAGAGAGGAAGATGGCTTCATCCACATCATGAGTGACCATGAGGGTGGTGATGCGGTTGCGGCGCCAGAGTTCGAGGAGCACTTCTTGGAGCTCGTAACGGGTCAGGGAATCCAACATGCCGAAGGGTTCGTCAAGCAGGAGCATTTTGGGCTGAAGGGCAAAGGCGCGTGCGATGCCGACGCGCTGTCTCATGCCTTGGGAAAGTTCGCTCGGGCGCTTATGCATAGCGTCTCCGAGACCAACGATGGTGAGGTAATACTCGGCCATCTGGCGGCGCTCGGCTTTGCTGGCGGTGAAATACACTTGGTTAACGCCGAGCATGACATTTTCATAGGCAGTCATCCATGGCAGCAGGCAAGGGGACTGGAAGACGATGCCGCGATCTGGGCCTGGACCGACGGCTTCTTTGCCTGCGAGGATCATGTTGCCTTTGCTGAGTTCACTGAGTCCGGCGACCATCATGAGGACGGTGCTTTTTCCGCAGCCGCTGTGGCCGATGAGGGTGGCGAACTCGCCTTCCTTCAATTTGAGATTGAAGTTTTTGACGATGGTGGCCGGACCTTTGGGTGTGTCGTAGGTCTTCCAGAGCCGATCTAGCTCGAGCATTTTTGGATTAGGTACACTCATGCTAATACCTCCACTTCTTCACGTTGGTTGTCTGAGCGGCGTTTCGGCCCGCGACGGTTGATGAACTCCATGTTGTGCAGATTGTTGAGATCCTCTGGGAGGATGTCAGGGAGGCTGAGCTTGCGGCTGGACCTCACTTTGTTTTTACCTTTGGAGTCCAGTAGGGTGGTGATGAGGTGAGCGCGGAGCCTTTTGAATTCAGGCTCGTGGTTGATGGCTTTGCGATCTCGTGGACGTGGGATGTTCACGGTGATCGGCTCGCCAAGCGTGGCGGGTGATGTCGGCAGAAGAGGGATGACTTTGTCGGCGACGAGGATGGCTTCATCGGGGTCGTTGGTGATCCAGATGACGGTGGTTTTGTTGTTCAGCCAGATGTCGGCGATCTCGTCCTGAAGCTGCGCACGGGTGAGGGCATCCAGTGCGCTAAGTGGCTCGTCCATGAGTAGCACTTTTGGTTCCATGGCGAGTGTGCGGGCCACGGAGACTCGTTGTCTCATGCCGCCTGAGAGTTCTTTGGGCAGCTTGTTAGCCGCTGGTGTCAGCTTCACCATGGCGATGTATTTGGCGACATGGACTGCCCGCTTCTCTTTGCTCCAGTCTTTAAATACTTCATCGACTGCGAGGGCGATGTTTTCAGTGACGGTAAGCCAGGGGAGGAGTGAGTAGTTTTGGAAAACGAGGCCGCGATCTGGACCAGGTCCGTTGATGACCTCACCAGTAATGGTGGCAACTCCTGTGTCAGGTTTCACGAGTCCAGAGATCAGGTTAATCAGTGTCGATTTACCCGATCCTGAATAGCCGACGATGACGACGAACTCACCTTCCTCGACCGAGAGGTTGATATTTGTTAGCACCTCGGTGCGATTGCCCGGTAGGCCAAAGCCTTTGGAGGCTGATTTGATTTCGATAAGCGACATATCTGAATCAGAGTTTGAGTTAAGCCGTCTTGAACCGTGATTCGACAACACTCATCAGTCGGTCGAGCACGTAGCCAACGACGCCGATGGTGAGAATGCAGAGGATGATGTGGGCATAACTATTAGCGTTGTATTGCTGCCACAAGAAGCCGCCAACTCCCGGACGACCCGTGAGCATTTCTACGGCGACAATAACGAGCCAGGCGATTCCGAGACTGAGTCGGAAACCCGTGAACATGTAGGGCAAGGTAGCTGGGACGAGGACTTTCCAAAGTGTCTTGCTCTTGGAAAGTTTGAGGACTCTTGCGACATTAAGATAGTCCTGAGGTACAGCTCTGACGCCGACTGCGGTATTCATGACGGTGGGCCACATCGCGCAGATGGCGATCGTGAAAAGCGCCGCCGCATCGGAGGCTCCGAAGACGGTTTTCCCAGAGCCATCCACCAGCTTGACGGCACTGAAAAGCACCAAACCGA
>JBEBGU010000665.1:0-3217 GCA_040081325.1 Prosthecobacter sp. | reverse complement strand
TTTGTCTTTAGTGTGTTTATCCAGCGCCATCTTGTTGTCATGATGCGGCAGAGACTCGCCAAAACCGCCGAGTCCCATGGTCCAGTTGCCTGGGGTTGAGAGCTGATTTTTCAGATCTTCACCAAAGGAAAGTTCGGCGATGTCGCGCTGCCAGCTTTCACGACTGGCGCTGCCTTGATAACCAAAGCCGCGCACGTAGTCACGCTTGTCGTCGCCAATGTTGCGATACCTCGGGATGTAGATGCCGTTGGCGCGGCGACCATAATAATACCGATCCAAATCTCCCTCCCACACGCCACTGGCACCGACTTTGAAATGATGATCCATCAAGTTATGGCCTAGCTCACCAGAGTCATTGCCCAAGCCCTTAGGATAACGATCGGACACCGAGTTCATGAGCAATGCGGTAGAGCTAATGGTGCTAGCACAGACAAAAATGATCTTCGCATAGAACTCCCGATCCTGCGTCGTGACTGCATCGCGCACACGCACACCGGTGGCACGTTGAGTGGCTTCATCGTGCACGATCTCAGTCACGATGGAGTCAGGTCGCAGCGTGAGACGGCCTGTTTTCGCCGCAGGCGGTAGGGTGCTAGACTGCGTGCTGAAGTAAGCACCAAAGGGGCAACCAAAGGCACAGCGATTCCGATACATGCATGGCGAACGACCCACGCCTAGTTGGGCTTCGGCAGCCTTCGAGAGATTAGCCACGCGCCCGATCGTCATCTTGCGACCAGGGAAGGTTTTCTCAATCCGCTGCTTCACTTCCTTCTCCACATAATACATTTCCATGGGTGGCAAGAACTCACCATCGGGCAACTGCGGTAGCCCCATCTTCTCACCAGAGATGCCAGCGAAACGCTCGACATAGCCATACCAAGAGTCTAGGTCCTTGTAGCGGATCGGCCAATCGATCGCAATGCCTTCTCGTTGGTTTGCTTCAAAATCAAGGTCGCTCAGTCGATACGATTGTCGTCCCCACATGATGGACTTGCCGCCGACGATGTTGGGGCGATACCAGTCAAAGGGCTGCGTCTCTTTGTAGAGCGAGTCCGCATCGGTCATCCAATACTTCTCGGTCATCTCACGATAATTAGGATCACGCGAAAGTTTCGGGTGAGTCTCGATCTGCTCCACGGTCACGCGCCCATCATATTTCGTTTCCCATGGAGCCTTCATGGCATGTTCATAGCTCGTGATGTGATCGAGTTGCTTGCCGCGCTCTAGCATGAGGACACGCAGACCTTTTTCCGTGAGTTCCTTTGCCGCCCAGCCGCCGGACACGCCAGAGCCGATCACGATAGCATCGTAGGTAAGTTGTTTTGTGGCGTTGAGATTGATGGTTGCCATGAGAGTGGAAAGTGAAGAGTAAATGAGTGCGTGTGTCAGCGGCACTAGACCTGAGCCCAAGCTTTCTGTCCGGGGCGCAGCGGCACATCACCGACGAATTGTCCTGGCACAGGCAGATACTCCAGTGCCTTCGTGGCGCCGATCTCGGAGGTGAAGTAACCCGCAATGACGAGTTCACGCAGTGTTTTAAAGACCTCAGTGTTTGTCTTTGCCACCTCCTTAAGGGCATCGTTTTTCTTCGCTGCTTCCAGCTCCACGAATCCTTTGCCATGCGCCGTCTTGGCGTCTGCATCCAGTTTTTGGATCATCGCATAAAACTGCTGCTGCTCATCCAACAGGTAACAATCCTGCATCAAGCGCATGACGAACTTTTCGACCCCGGCCGTCTTAGCTCCGGGAGTCTCTGTGGTCGGGATGATCACCTCCGCCACCTCTGCCAAGAGCGACTGAAGCGTGTCATCGACCGTGACGCTTTTACCGTTGTTGATCACCTGCCCCATGAGGCCAGAGGAAAGCTGGGCTGACAAGACTCCACCCAAGATCAAAGTAACACGTTGGAGGGCTTCGCGGCGGTTCATGATCATGAGGTGAAGTGTTGACTTTGAGGTGACCTCAAAAAGTACGCAGGCCAGCAGCGAAAGGCAACGAATGCAGCGCAAGAAAAATTTCGTCTAGCAAGCCGAGTCGAGGACGATGTGAAGAGCTGACTAGAGCTGCCTTTGCGCCATTTGGCAGTGTTTCACCTTCAGAATGGGCAAGAATACTCAGCGCTTTCGTATTCAGTTTCACAATGACTGCCCGACTTCTGCTCATCATTGCTGCTGCCACAACGACTGCATTCGCCGCAGACATCGATGCCGCGCTCAGTCTGCCGAAGCGCACCGAAAACACCGTCTTCCGGGACCGCGTGAAAGCGAACTGGCTGCCGGGCGGTAAAACGTTTTGGTATCGCGTTCAAACCGATCCGCAAGCGCATGAGTATGTCCTCATCAACGCCGAAACTGGCAAACGTCAGACCGCCGCCGATCTCAAATCACTCGGCATTGTCTCCGAAGAAGCCAAGACCTCGGCACAGAAGATCGAACTGCGCTCCACGAAGCGCACGGGCGAGTCTTCCGGATTCAAGTTCATCAATCAGCTTGGTGAAGACGTGGATCTCTTCTGGATCAATCAGCAGGGCGAGAACGTCCGCTTCGGTGGCATCCGCGCAGGCACGGAGCGCGAGCAGCAAACCTTTGACGGCCATGTTTGGCTCATCACCAGCCGCACAGGCGAGCATCTCGCAGTCGTCGAATGTTCATCACAACCGCAGACCTTCATCATTGATGGAAAAGGTATCGCGAAAGCCAAAGCGGAGGCTCCGAAGAAGCCCGAGCGCGGGTTTCGCTCGCCAGATGGCTCGTGTGTGGTCTTCACCGAGGCCGGGAAAGTGGAGCGAAGAAAAGTGACGATCGTGGAATCGACACCGAACGGCAGCGTGCAGCCAAAATTGAAAGTCATCGACTACATCAAGCCCGGCGATCCGCTCCTGAAGCCGCAGTGGGTCATCGAGAAAGCTGATGGCACGAAGATTCGCGTGCCGAAAGACCTTTACAAAAATCCGTTCACCGAAAGCGGCGAGCTGGACGCCGTGTGGTCACCGGACAGCAGCGAGTTTTACTTCAACTACAACCAGCGCGGCCATCAGCTCTACCAGGTGCTCGCGGTAAATGCGAAATGCGGCGCGGTGCGAGTGGTGGTGAAAGAAACGTCGAAAACCTTCATCCACTACTCCGGCAAAAGCTGGCGTCACTGGCTGCATAGCAGCGGTGAACTCATCTGGATGAGCGAACGCGATGGCTGGTGCCATCTCTGGCTCTACGATGCG
>JBEBGU010000051.1:0-12113 GCA_040081325.1 Prosthecobacter sp. | reverse complement strand
GGGTGTAAGGAAGCCCGCCGCTGACCTTTGAATGATCAACGGCGGGCGGTGAGAACAGACGATGGGATTACTCGAACTTCACGACCATATCATCCACGGTGATGACGGTGGACGGGCTGCCGTTCTGAAGCAGCGGCTGGATGTAATACGGCACCTGTGCCGGTGAGCCCGCCGTGGCGGGGATGGGCATAGCGGTGTTCGTCAATGTGCCGCCAGTGGTCGTGGGCAGCACGCCATTCGGAAAGGCGCGCACAGTGGTGCTGGCACCCGACGTAGTGATCACTGCGCCCGCGCTATTCAGGAGGTAGAAATTCACCATCAGCTTCGCGCCAGCGGTGTTGGACTTTGCCCACACGCTCACGTTCATGGCAGCTCCAGGCTCCACCCGGATCTTTTCGCCCGCCACAGTCGCCGCTCCTGCCGCCGGTCCAGTCAGCTTGTAGCAGGACGAGTTCCCGCTTCCGCCCGTGGTCGAATAGACGGCAGCCGCAGACCATGGAGACCAATAGGTGGGCGGCGCAGTGGTCATCGGGCCATCGGCCAGCAAGTTGGCGATGGTGTAGGTGGTGGATAAAGTGTGGGTGCTAGCAGTCTGTGAGATGGTGGTGGGCATACCACGGAACCAAGTTTTAGGAACCTGTGCATTGGCATCCGTCTGGATGTTCGCCGTCTGGGCGGTCGTGTTCAGATTGCTCACCAGCAGCTTGATGCTGTTGCCGCTACGCACACCGCTCCATTGCACACCGCTAACTTTGTTCGTGCCCAGGTTGAGGATGGAATTGACCTTGGTTGCGTCAATGGCGGTGTCCAAGGCATTCCACGCAAGACGCATCTTGTCTTCGTAGTCTCTGCCGCCCGTGTAATTCTGCCAGGCTACATTGTAGTTATGCGCCTGCGGCATGGGCTTTTTCACGTTGCCGTATGCCCACACATAATATCCGTCTGCACCTCGGAGCCGATAGTGCTGCACTGAAGATTCGTTATCCGCCACTGTCGGAAATTGATTCACGGGGACGATATATGGCATGAGAGTTGTCTGGTTAAGAAAATCGTTAAAATCCACGATCCATGGTATGAGCTTATGCCCACTAGGCAGCGCACGTGCGGCCGTAGAGACGTGTTCCAGAGGTGCCCAAAAATAGGCAGAGCGGGCGTTTGGACACACGTTGGCTCCTTGGATGGAAGACGACACATGATAGGTATAATAGGAGTATGGATATGCGATCGGCATGGCGATCTGCAGTCCAGCACTGCCATTCGGCCCAGCAGCGTGGTAACGCGTGTCCCTCGCCGTTGTATCTCGACCATTAACGCTCCAAACTGATGCGTCGTAGGTGCCGGGCATCTGTCCATAGTTGCCGATGAATGCATTTTTGACGTTCGCAGAAATCGCAGATCTAACAGTGCTTATGAGCCACGCATTGTGGGACGCTACATCGCTGCCTTCCAGATCCGCCATCACATAGTCTAGCTTCGTTACTTGGCTCAGAAAGGTGGCCAGCGTGGTGGTCGGAGCGGGGGAGGTTTCATCTCTCCAACGCACTAAAATGGTCGCCTTTCGACCTGCGGCAGCCTCAGCGTTGACATCGGCTGGGAGAAAGTTGCCATAGCCATTTTCCGGTCCGTAGAGGTAACCAGTCGGACGATTTGCTAGATTGCCATGCACTCGGAATAACCAAGACAAGAATTCGCCTGTTTCAGCAGCAGTGACGATGGATGGAAGCGCCGTGACGGCTAGCAGTGCGAGTGCCATCGCTAGACGGGCGCTGAGGTGTCGGCGGTTGGATAGTTTGTTAGTTAGTTGTGATTTCATTGCATGGGTAGGTTGGGTTGGCGCTGTCGTTTGTTGTTAAGTTGGGGGGATTGGTTGGCGACTGGCCTGGGAGGCATCAGCGCCGGGTGAGCGTCAGGTCATGCAGCAGCACGGCATCACCCACCTGGGGTGGCGTGCCGTCAGCGTGGTGACAGTAGAGAATGAGGGCGATGGAGTGCAGCTCCGCTGCCGCCACGGTCTGGAAAGGAATCTCAAACGGCGAGAGGCCTTCCGCGTCCGCTGCACCGAACTGCGCTGCCTTCACCGTCGCGTGGCCAAAGGATCGCGCTTCGCCATCCAGCTTGTAATAATTGAAGCGCAGCTCTGCGCCATTTTGGACACGCGCCCGGCCAGAAAGCGTGAGGCGCTCACCGGGCCGCACGGTGAAGTAGGGACTGACGGCAAGGTAGGTCGCACCGGGCTTTTTTTCCGACCATCCGAGCTGGAGTCCATCGCTTTCCCAAGTGGAGCCTGGCAGCAGAATCCACAGCTTACGATCCTCCTTAAAATCGAAATTGAGCTGCTGCGCGCTGTCCCAGGCAACCGGCCCCTTGATCCATTTCAAGGTCTGACGTAGCTGAGCGGGCATCACTCCCGCCTTGGAAGTGGCCAATCGGACCGGCGCGCCCAAGGACGCCACGGCAGCCTGTCCCGCCTTGATCGTTTCCATGCTGCCATCCCCCTGTGAGAGGCGCACGCTCCCACGCTCAACCGTTAGCCCTGTTTGGTCCGACTCGGCAGCCAGAGTGAAGACCGTGCCGAGCACCCGCGCCTCTGCCATGGGCGTTTGGATGAGCATGGGTTTGCCCACCCGTTGATGCGCGACATCTGCACGCAATGTGCCGCGATCCAGGGCAAAGCGTTTCTGTGGTGTGAGGCTCAGCACCCGGAACGTCGCACCCGGTTGCAGCGTGATCGTGGTCTTAGCGCTGTCGAACTGAAGCTGCGCCCCCGGTGATTCCTCGGCGAGTTCGATGCTGTCCCCGACCAGGACATTCTCCTGACTCACAGGGTGCCAAGTGCGACCGTCTCGGGTGATGGCGATGGATTCTCCCGCACCACCTTCCGCCACGAAGCTCAAGGTGGCAGCATCTTCCCGTGATGAAGTCCACGGCAGCCAGCCCATGGCACCCAGGATCATGGCAGCGGCAGCCGCAGCCCAAGGCACCCACCGCTTCCCAATCCATGAGTTCGCCCAAGCTGCCACACTAACAGCCCTCGGCTGCGGCGGGTGCCTTTTAGCCAGAACCGCGAGCACCGGCGTGGCGCGGAAGGCAGAGTGCAGCGCGCATTCCATCCACAAACGCTCGCGTGCTTTCGCGCGGCCTTCTGGTGTGGTCAGCAGCCGTTTCAACTCTGACAGCTCTTCCGACGTCGCGGTCTGGGCGCGCAGCTTTTCCAGCAAGTCCTCCATGCGCTTCATGATATTTCCTCCCCGAGTCCAAGTCTGTTTTGCACACAATCCATGAGCGCACGTCGCAGGCGGTAAAGGGTCTTCGTGATCGCGGAAAGACTCTGCCCGCAACTCCGCGCCACTTCCTCCAGCGGCAGGCCCGCCTCGTATTTCAGGGCGAGCATCCGGCGCGACTTTTCCGGCAAAGCCACGAGGCAGCCCGTCAGCGCCTGCTGGCGCGCGGCCCACAGATCACCCGTGTCAGCATTCTCTTCGAGCGCGGACTCCAGCGAGTCGAGCACATCGAGCAGATCACTGTTCACCTCCACCTTGTCCCGCGACTCACGCCGCCAGTGATGCAGCAAAAGATTCCGCGCCGTGGCCCGGCACCAGGCCGCCTCATGCTGAATCGCGGCACCCGATTCGACCGCCGTGGCCAGCCGCATCCAGACCTCCTGAAAAATATCTTCCGCCGTGTGCGGATCACGCACGCCAGCCAGGATGTACGCCAACAGCCGATGACGCTCGTCCAGGAACCGCGACGCGATGGTGTTGAGAGAGTCTGGCATCATGATGGGAACGGTGCTCAGGATGATAGTTCCCGACCGGCCCCGAATGTGGACAAACTATCGAACTTTTGTTTTCAGAGGACAGCGAGTGCGTGAATGCATTCGCCTGTCCCATCCAGACCGCGCCATACAGCGTAAGCCGATCTTTTTCCGCGAGGTTGGCAGGAGGAACTGCCGCATGACGTGCAGGTCATTTCTAGAATCACTGCCTGCGCCTTTTGTCACAGCTCCTGTCTCAGATGGCGGTCATTTCTGCAATTGGGGAGAACACCCCATGGCGGACGCACACCCGCCCCGGTTATCTCTATATCATGAAGCCCACGAACAGACGGAGGACTGAGCAGCCGGAAACTTGAATCTCCACCGACCATGAAAGATCACGTCTATAAACTCACTGAACTCACAGGCACCTCGACCTCATCCATGGAAGATGCCGTGAGCAAGGCCATCGAGTGCGCGTATCAAAGTGTCACGAGTCTGAGCTGGTTCCAGGTGGTCGAAACGCGCGGCAGCATCAAGGATGGAAAGGTGGACCGCTGGCAGGTGACGCTGAAGGTCGGATTCACTGTGGAAGAACCCGGACAGACACCCGGCGGATGAACACCCGCCCAGGTCGGCGAACCAACCAGAAGCAACCCCACCATGACACTCAAGAAACTATTTTTGGACCGTCTCTCGATGATCTACGACGCCGAAACCAGGCTCACCGGAGCCATGGAGCAGATGGCCGCAGCCGCCACATGCACCCGGTTGCAGGAGGCGATCCTGACGCATCTGGGAGAGAAAAAGGATCATGTGACAACACTCGAAACGGTCTTCCAATCCCTCGGTGAAAGAGCCGGTCGAAAAACCAGCGAGGCCACCATAGCGCTCTTGTACGAGAGCCATGAAATCATTTCCCATTACAAGGGATTCCCTGTCATCAACGCGGCGCTGATCGCCGCTCTGCAGAAGATCGAGCACTATGAGATCGCCTCGTATGGCTGCCTGCGTGACTGGGCCGCCGTGCTGGAGTACCAGGAAGTGGCCGAAACCCTCCAGAAAATCCTCGAGCAGGACAAGGCCACGAATCGCGCGCTCACGGAGCTAGCGCGTGCAAGCAGCAACCGGGAGGCACTCCATGAAAGCACATCGTCTTTGGACTGCCGGACGGAGACGACGGCGGCCATTGAAAGGCTCGAAAACGAGGCTCCAACACACACAGGCTCACCTGACCGCAGGGACAAGAGTTTGGATTCCAAACCAGGAGCCAGACGATCAGCACCAAGTTTGAAAACCGTCTGAAAAACCAACCCACCCAAATCTTTATGAAAACAAACATCGGACTGTGGATCGACCAACGAAAGGCTGTGGTCGTGCTGGGTTCAGGCGAGAGTGCAGAAGTCAAAGTGATCCTGTCTCATGCGGACAAACAGCCGGGGCGCATCGACGGCAAACGCTCCATCGCCGCGTTTGAATCCTTTCTGGTGGAGGCGGATGATGTGAGCCAGAGAAAATTCACGGGGGATCTGGCTCATTATTATGATGAGATCCTCTCCACCGTCAGCGGAGCCCAGGCACTGCTGATCTTTGGTCCGGGCGAAGCCAAGGGCCACCTGCGCAAGCACCTCGAAACATCTCTTGCCAGGGGCTGTATCATCCACGTCGAACCGGCGGACAAAATGACCGACCGGCAGATCGCCGCACATGTTCGCGAGCACTTCAAAAAAGCAGTGCCGGTCATCCACTCCAAGTAGCCACCACCCAGTCCTGTCCGGGGCTCCTTCCTTTAGACCCTCCATGAACGCACTTGAAGCGCTTGTCCTGAGCAATCTACAGGCCGCGCACTTGCTGGAGGAATGCCTCCGGCAGGAAAAAGGGGCGCATCAAGCCGGGGTCGATCTAGCTGACAAAGAAGCGCTCAACGACGATGAAGCCGCCGACACTTCCAGCGACCGGTATGGGCACGAGGTCACGATGCCTGAACCGTAGGACCACTGCCCCACGTCTGGGCAAAATGGTGGGCGAGCCGCAGTTTCTGAGCGACACGCACGGAGATGACGAAGGGATACAGGGCTGATTCCCCCAGGCTGTGAGAGATTTCATTCAGCACGGTGGAGAGACACATCCAGCGTTGCAGCCAGGCGAGAAACTCGCCATCGACCAGGCCTTCCTGCGGCAACATCGACGGCAAAGTTCCTGCCGCTCCGGGCAGCATGACCAGCGGCAGGGCGAGATGCTGAACCTGGATGCCCAGGCTCTCGCAGGTCTCCAGTCCGTCCACGATCTGCAGGTAGTGCGCCCAGGTCTCCGCCCAGTCCTCCCACGGATGCGAGGCGGCGTAACCCGTGATGAAATTCTGCTCCCAACCTGCCTGCACACCGCGCTGATAATGCGTGCTCAGCGCCGTTGCGTAATCGATCCATTCGTCACCGAAGCGCTCGCGGAAAGCCAGCCGCTGCGGATCATCCCAGGCGAGTTCTGAGAGACAACGCTGCCAGAGGTAGTGTGCGCTTTCATGGCGAAAATGACCGAGCAGCGTGCGGCTGTTTTCGCCAAGCTGCTGACGGTTGATCTGGCGGTAGGTGTCATCTGCTTCTTCCAAATTCACCGTGATCACACCGTTCAGGTGACCCGTGGTCACGGTGGGGTTCGAAAGCGTGCTGACGATGTCAAAGGTCAGACCTGCCTTTGGGTTCTCCGCCTTCGAGGGCAGCGTGATGTGCAGACGCATCAGCGTGTAAATCAGCCGCCGTTTCGCCATCTCCATGCGCCCCCACAGCATCAGATTGCGACCTGTGCGCAGATCCGGGATCGTGCGGTTCATCTGGCAGGCCACGCACAGCACGGCTTTGGCATCCGCAGGCAGCAGCCAGTTGCACACACCATGTTTGACACCGTTGTCACAGAGCTTCATGGCACCTCCGGCCTGCAGCCGCACGATCTCGCCGGCTTCTGGATCATACCCCACTTTGCCGCCGCACTTCAGGCACTTGGAACTGCCGAAGAAAAGCACATTGCCGCAGTCACAGGTGAATCGTTGCATGTCGAAAAATCGTCTCCTGAATGGAGGCAACCTTCATCGTCGCTTTTCACCCCGCTGTCATGCGAAGCTTGGAATCACAGCAGCGGCATGGGGCATCAGACCACTTGCCATTCAGTCTATGGACGCCACCATGCACACTATGAAATTACTGCTAGCCGCCTTTCTCGCTGCGATCGTCTCCTTTGTCTGGGGCTATGTGTCCTGGATGCAGCTCGGCTGGCATAACGCGGGCGTGCGCGATTTCAAAGATGAGGTGGCTGTGGCTGAAGTGATCAAGGAAAACGCCACCAATGGCAGAGGCATCTACATGCTGCCCTATGAGCGCAAGCCACAGACCTTTGCGTCTGAGGAAGAGAAAGCGCAATTGGTCGCGGCCCACGAGAAAGCGTATGCCGATGGGCCTTACATGTATGCCATCGTGCGTCCGGGTAAAAGGGACGTGGACATGACGGAGAGTCTCATCCGCAGTTTCATTCGCTCGTTGGTCGCCTGTATTCTGGTCGGGGCACTCATGACTCCGTTCGTCATTGGCTACGCTGGGCGCATTGGCTTCGCAGCGGCTCTAGGGGCCTTTGCTGGACTGGCTGTGGACATGCAAACTTGGATCTGGTTTGAACTGCCGACTCGCGATCTGATCGTGAATATGGCGGACCACTTCATTGAGTGGTCGCTTGCCGGAGCGGTGCTCGGCTTGTTTCTGGGAAAAGACCCCACCGCAAAAGACCATCACTGAGCAATGGCTACTTTTGCAGCACGAGCACGAACACGAGTTGCCCTTCGCGCCACTTGGGTCCGCCGATGAAAAGCGGGCTGCCTGCTTTTAGCACGGCGTCTGTCTTCACCAGCACCTGCTGATCGCGCCAGAATTGTAGATGCAGGTTCATGCCGCCGCCTTCAGCCGGGCCTTTGGAGTCCACTTTGAGAAACAGATCCTTCGTGGGCACTACCCAAGATTCATATTCACGAAACACGTCCTGCAAATGCTGGCCGAGGATCTCAAAACGCTGATACGGGAAGACTTTCCCGAGCCGCTGCGGGATGTCGGCAAAGTCGGCAGGAGCCTGCTCGTTTGAGCCGACGAATCCCTTGGCATCATTCGTCGCATAGACGAGCGCGCCCCAGACTTTCCCATCCGTCGCAGGCTTCACCACGGGTAAAGGCTGCACCGGTGGTGCAGTAGGCTGCTGGGCATTTGCCAAAGTCAGCGTGCCAGTCAGGAGGACAAAGGTAAGGAGCCAATTCATCCGCGTGGAGTTGCTGCAAGTAGGCGGGGTTGATTGCGCGCATCTTTTGACACGACGAGCACGACCTCACCGCTCTTGCCGTAGAGCGTGGTCGTGGCCACTTCCTGGTCGGTTTCCGTGCGCTCGATGTGGTAGCCGACGATCTTTCGATCCGCTGGGATCGCCTCTACACCGTCGAGCATCAGCACCGTGGCTTGGGCTTCATCTGAATGGAAGGTGCGCGCATGGACAGACGCATTCGGCACATAGATGCTGAGCACGACGCTATCACCCGCAGCCGGGCCTTTTTGCATGATCATGAATCCTGCAATCGCCACTGCCGCCGACGCAGTGATCAATGTCGGCAGGCGGAACCAGTCCAGCCATGAGGCACGCGCTTCAGGGATGAGCGGCTCTTCCTGAGCCAGTCGCACCTGGATCTGACTGTTAAAGAAGTCCCCATAAGGCACCGTCATCTCGGCAGGCAGATGAGCGCGCAGGTCGCTGCTCATGCGTTGCATCATCTCGACTTCGGCTTTGAGGTCGGGGTCGGCAGCTAGGCGTGTGGAGAAGCTGGCGCGCTCGGCGTCAGTCATCTCACCGTCCAGCCAGCGGCTCAGGTCATGGTCTTCAGAGGGCGTTTTCATAAGCGTCTTTCAGCATCTCTTGCAGTTTCTTGCGGGCGTAAAAAAGTCGGCTCATAACCGTGCCGAGTGAGCAGGGGATTGTCTCCGCGATCTCCTCATAGGCTAGGCCCTCCACCTCACGCAGCAGGATCACCTGCTTGTGCTCGGGGCTGAGTTTCGCGATGGCGTCATTGATGCGTTTGCCCAACTCAGCGTTTTTCAAAGCGGTATCAGGTGCAGGTTCATTGCGTGGCACAGCCTCCGCACCAGCCGCCACTCGATGCTCCGTGCGCGAGTCATCAAACTCACCATCACCGTGCATCTTTTTCTTCCGCAGCCAGTCATAGGTCACGTTGTGCGTGATCCGGTAGAGCCAAGTGTAAAACGCCGAGTCCAGTTTGAAATTTGGCATGGCTCGCCAGGCTTTGATGAAAGCCTCCTGCGAGAGGTCCCAGGCCTCTGTCTCATTCTGGATCATGTGATAAGTCATCGCGTAAACCTTTCCCCGGTAGCGCGACACGAGCACATCAAAGGCACGGGTGTCGCCCGCCTGGCAGCGCTTGACCAGGTCGGAATCCGAGACTTCGCCAGGTTCAGGCGCAGTGGAGGCGGGCATGTTAGGGAATGGCAGAGGCTAGAGACGGGCGCGGGGACCGCGCTATTCAGACCATTTTCACCGAGTAACTCGGTGCCGTCAAAGACTTGCCACCGCTTCGCGAGAATAGTCCTCCCGTGGACGCATCAAATTCCAAAAAGAAAAGCGCGGCCAGCGCGCTAGATCGTGCCGTAAACGCCACTACCCAAAACATAAATTCTCATTATGATCCACGCTCCCATGCCTACCGTCCAGACGACCGCCAATGGTCGCAAGTTCCCGAAGTTCGATCTCTATCGCCTTCTCCACACCGTCTTTCAGCCCACCTTCGGCTGCAAGATCTGCATCCTCATCGACCTGCCAGATCTCGCAGAAGCCAAAGGCATGGCATTCCTCCAAAACCCAGTCCGCGCCGTGCAGGGTCAGGCCTACCGAGCCTTCCATCAGGGCCTGCACAATGGCGTTATGGACGAGCTCGCTCTCAAAGGAGGCGAAATGTATGCCTACAAGCAGACCACTGGCAGCAATCTCGACCTGCCTGACGAGTGTGTGGACATGGATGGCAACCCCTTCAGCCTCGAAGGAGACATCTATCCGAACTACGACATCATCCTCTGCATCTCCACCTTTTCAGCGACTGCCCCGCTGACTGCTTTTGCCAAACAATATGGCTTTCGTGGAGCTACCCTGCATGGCGTGAATGACATCATCCTGAACTCCGGCCTAGCCGTCGATTATGAGGAAGTCAGCCGCGATGCCGAGAAGCTCCGTCTCGCAATGACCCGTGCGGACAGTGTGGAGATCGACTTTGCCCTAGAGTCTGGCGAAGTCCTCACCGCGAAGCTCGAACTCAGCGCCCAAGAAGCTCAAAAGTCCCACGGCCTCTGCCGTGGCACCACGCCCGATGTCGCCAATCTGCCTGCCGGTGAAGTCTATTTCGTCCCCACCGGCGCTGAAGGTTTCTTCCCCATGAAGTATGAAGATGGCACGCTCGGCAAACTCACCGTCACTGGCGGTTGTATCGTCAAAAGCGAACTCATTTCAGGCGACGCCGCGACCATCGCAGCGCACAACGCCAAACTCCTAGACGATCCCATGACCGGTGTCCTCGGCGAGCTCGGTTTCGGCACCCAAGTGCTCCCCGTCTCAGGCTCAGACATCCAAGACGAAAAAGTCCTCGGCACCTGCCACCTCGCCACAGGGCGGGACGATCATCTCGGTGGTCACATCACCCCGGCCCAGTTCAAGCGGCACCAAAACGCCACCCACGACGACATCCTCTTTGCCCCGCATAAGACCCCGAACTTCGACATCAAGCAGGTCCGCATGAATCGCGGCAACCAACAAGAGATCCTCATCGAGCACTTCCAGCCCTCGAAGTATCTGCTCGATGCGCTGGCCGCAGAATAATCGCCGCTAGTTGAAGTTGGTGAATCTGCCTGACTTCTCACGAAAAAGGCCCACGCCGCTGGAAAGCGGCGTGGGCCTTTTTGCATCTTGCAACCGAGACGGTTACCGCAATTTAGCTAACTTCGGGAAGCTTGAACTCCTCGACGTAATTTTCGGTGGCGAGCTTGTTCGCCTCCTCGGCAAACTCGCCCGTGAACTTCTCCGACACAGGATCGAATTCGAGCCATGGGCCAGCGTTGATCTTGTCCACGTTGAGGTCGATTTTGTTGTCCACGAGGTTCTGCACGAAGTGCTCGAAGGTCTCAATGCCGGCCTTGTCATTCTTGAGGCGCTCCTTGACCTCATCGACGCTCGTGGCTTTGCCGAGGCGGTAGTTGATGTTGGCGAGATGAGCGAGCGAGGCGGCGTGGAAGCCGTGGGAGACATGGAGGTTTGGGTTCACAAGCTTACCTGCACGCACCGAGTTGATGAAGTTGAGCATGTGGTCCGAGCCATCGTTGAAGTTGTCGAACTTCATGACGGTCTTGCCCTCGTTGTCGTAGGCCTTGGACTCGATGACGTAGCCGCCTTCGCAATGAATGACGTTGCCGACGCGCGCGGCAGCGGTCTTGCCATTCACTCGGTAAACTGGCTCCAGTTTCCAGTCCATGTCCTTCAAGGGAAGACCGCGGTTATCGAAAATGAACGGAGCGGGCTGGTAGTCGTAAAAGGCGAGCTGGTTGTTGGCGGTTTCGCCATCGTCATCGTAGCCCCAGCGACCACCGAGACTCATCACGCGCTTGGGCAGCAGCTCTGGGTTGCCCAGTGCCCAGCGGCCCACATCGGTCTGATGTGGTCCTTGGTTGCCGATGTCGCCGTTGCCAAAAGCCCACTGCCAATGCCAGTCGTAATGGAACTGTGTCCGGGCCACCGGGCTGACGCCGCGCGGACCCGCCCACAGCTTGTAGTCCACGTCCACGTCCTGCGGTTTTCCAGCGGGATCAGACTTGATGTCACGCAGATCGTGGAAGGTGCCTTTAACCACACCGTCTTTTGCCACGACTGGCGCGGCTAATTTGCCGATGGACTCGCGCTTTTTATAATTGATGCCGCGAGAGAGAGTGACCTTGCCGATGTGACCTTCCTTGACCCAGTCCATGGCCTGCTGCCAGCCGGGGCTGGAGCGGCGCTGCATGCCGTGCTGAACGACGAGCCCTTTCTTCGCGACTTTCTCGGCGGCGATCACGAGCTGGCGGCCTTCCCAGATGTTGTGGCACACGGGCTTCTCGACATACACATGCTTGCCATGCTTCATGGCCGTCATGGCGATGAGCGTGTGAGTGTGGTTTGGCGTGGCGATGGTGACGGCGTCGATCTCGGGGTCGAGCATGAGCTTCCGGTAATCGGTGTAAGCGGTGACGGTGTTGTTTTTCTTCGCCTGGCTTTCGACGCCCCTCGCGAGCACGTTGCTGTCCACGTC